>CACXED010000061.1 GCA_902766575.1 uncultured Ruminococcus sp.
GCGCGGAGAGCTCCGGGACGACCGGGATCGGGACGTTTGAGTCGTCAAAGTTCGCGCGGTAGACCGAGTCCTTTTCGGCAAGGACGAGGAGCTGCTCGTTTTCTGATATGTACTCGCGGTCATGTCCGAGCTGCCAGCCGAGAAAAACTCCGCCGTCGTTCGTCGTGGCGGTCAGCCTGACTACCGAGCCCTTGGGGATCATCCAGCCCTTGATGGACGAGCGCACCTTGCCGCCGAGCGTCGAGTTCAGGTCTGTGACCAGCACGCAGGTGTCGTTCGGGTCTCCCGAGATAATATTAAAGGTCGCGGGCGAGGTTATGCTCTCTATCGTCAGCGTGTCGCCAGAAAGCGTATAGCCGTCGAAATTCTCGCCGTTTCTCAGCACCTGAATGACAGTCTGTCCGTCCGGGATGTCGAGCTTTACATTCAGCTCTCCGCCGTATTCGACGCTCAAGCGGCTCTCGCCGATAACCTCGCAGCCGTTCATGCCGACCGCGAGCACTGTCAGCTCATATTTATCGCCGCAACCGCAGCTCCCGGCGAGAATCGCACCGGCAAGCAGCGCGAGCAATGCTGTTTTTCCTTTCATGTCGATCTCCGATTTTTAGAGTTTATGTTAATTATACAATAACATTTTGAGTTTGTCAACCGTTATGGTAAATAGTGTGAAAATAAATTTTCACTCCCTGTTTTACAGACACGAGGCGCAGAATCGTTGATTTTCTTAATATTATCATTGCGATATCTATTGCCGTCGGAGTTGCGGTTATGATATAATAATGCAAATAGACCGAAAGGAAAATACTGAAATGAAGAATTTTATGCTCGGCTGCAACTTCTGGGACTCGAAGTCGGGAACCAATATGTGGCTGAATTTCGACGAGGAATCGCTCGCCGCTGACCTCGACGCGCTGTCGGCGAGCGGCGTCAGATATCTGCGCTGCTTTCCCAACTGGCGGGATTTCCAGCCGGTTGTCGCGCTGAGAGAATGGCGCGGCGGCTTTAAGGAATACCGCCTGACCGGCGACCGCTTCCCCGAGAACGAATATTACATCGAGCCCGTCATGATCGAACGCTTCCGCAAATTCGCGATGATGGCTCACGAGCGGAATATGAAGCTTATCGTCTCGGTGCTGACCGGATGGATGAGCGGACGGCTGTTCTGCCCGCCCGCACTCGATTCAAAGAACCTGATAAGCAACCCCGAGGCGCTTATGTTCGAGGAGAAGTTCGTGCGCGGCTTTGTGACCTACACAAAGGATCTGCCGAATATCGCAATGTGGGATCTCGGCAACGAGTGCAATTGCCTCGGAGCGGCGAACACTCCGGCTGAATCCTATCTCTGGACCGTGACTATCCGAAACGCGATACTCGCCGCGGACAGCAGCCGCGAGATTTCCTCCGGTATGCACTCGCTCGGCTTTGAGGAGAATCAGCCTTGGTCGATACGCGATCAGGGACTGCTCACCGATATGCTGACTCCGCATCCCTATCCGTCGCCCACGGTCGGAGGAGATGTTGACCCGGCTGACAGGCTTCGCACCACTATGATTCCGACCGCTCAATGCGAATACTACGCGGGGCTGTCCGGCAGACCGGTCATGATTCAGGAGCAGGGAACCTTCAACGACATGGTAATCAACCGCGAGGGCGCAGCGGTATTTCTCAGAGTGAACGTCTGCTCGTCCTACGCTGGCGGCTATAAGGGCTATCTCTGGTGGTGCTCGCACGAGCATATGAAGCTGACAAACCCGCCTTACAGCTGGTCGATGATCGAACGCCAGCTCGGACTGCTCGATCTCGACCGCAAGCCCAAGCCTGTCGGAGATGAGATAAAGAAGCTCGGAGAGCTGCTCGAGACGCTTCCGGAGCTTTCGGATAAGCTCGTCGATTCGGTGATCATACTTTCCCACGGTCAGAATCAATGGCAGGCGGGCGCGTCGGCATTTATCCTCGCAAAGCGCGCCGGACTCACTCCGGTCATAGCCAGCTGCGAGAGGGAGATACCGAAAGCGCCGCTCTACATCGTCCCGTCGCTTTCAGGCTGGGCGTCGCTCCACAAGGAGGAATACGACACGCTGATCGAGCGGGTCAGCGAGGGCGCGACGATGCTGATCACGGTCGATACCGGACTTATCTGCGATTTCGAGAGAGTGACCGGACTGCGCTCCGACGGAATGAGCAGCGGCGGCAGAGGGACTATAACTCTTGACGGTCAGGAGCTGCCCTTTGATTACTCAAAGAAATTCCGGCTCTCGACGCTCGGAGCAAAGGCTATCGCCGCTGACGCCGACGGAAACATCGTGTTCGCCGAGAATAAGCTCGGAAAGGGCAGGGTATTCTTCCTCGGATTCCCATTGGAGCTCAACGTCTGGAGACGTCAGGGAGTGTACGAAGCCGGTATGCCGTCCTATCAGCTCATATACGAGAAAGCGGCTGAGGATATCCTTGCGGACAAGCCAATGCGCTGCCTTGAGCCGGACGTCTCGCTGACGCTTCACCCGGACGGCGACGGCTATCACGCAGTCGCGGTCAACTATGTGAACGAGACGAGAAACGCGCGGGTACAGCTCGCGGACGGCTGGAAGCTCGAGCCGATATACGGCGATTTCGGCTCGGTCGGCGGCTGCTCTATGGCAGTCGGAAAGCTAATAAGAAAAAAATAAAAATTATATAAAGTGAGGTAAACAACATGAAAGCAAAACAGCTTCTATCCCTTTCCATTCTGAGCGCGCTCTGTCTCAACATCCTCAGCGGATGCGGCGGAACGGATACCCCGACTCCGGAGACGACCTCGGGTTCGTCTGACACTACTGCAAACGGTGCGACCGCGGAGGATTATGTCTACCCCGACAAGACCTACGGCGGCTATGAGTTCAGAGTTTTCAACATCCACAAGATGTGGGACTGCTACATGAATCTCGATCACGAAAGCCTTACCGGAGACGTCGTTGACGATGCGGTATACAACCGCAACCGCCTTGTCGAGCAGAAGCTCGATATCAAGTTAAAAGAGATTGCCATTGAATATCCGGGCGGCGGCAATATTCCGGGACTTATCAATTCGTTTCAGCAGTCAATAATGGCAGGCGACGACGAATACGACGCGGCTTATCTTCCGCTGTCGTTCTCTCCGGCGATAATCAGCACAGGCTCTCTCGTCGATCTCAACACGATACCCGAGCTTCAGCTTGACCGCGAATGGTGGGATACGACGCTCAACAGCTCGCTTGAGTTAAACGGCAAGCTCTACGCCGCTACCAGTCCGCTTCATCTGATGTCGCTCGATATGACATGGTGTCTGTTCTTCAACAAGTCGATATTTGACAACAACAAGCTCGAATATCCGTATGAGCTTGTCAGAAACGGCGATTGGACTATCGACAAAATGAACGAGTACGTCTCGGCGATTACTTCGCTTAACGGAGACGATTCCTTTACCTACAATGCGGACGGAAACGCGATCTACGGCGTCGCCGGTCATACGAGCGCTCCGATAGCATTGACCTTCTCCGCCGGAAACACAATTATCAGCGGCGGAAGCTCTCCCGAATTTGCCGCAGACAGCGAACGGCTTTTCAACACCATCGACAAGTGCATAAGCCTGCTCTCGGTCGCGGACGGTCATTGCAGATTTGAAAACAGCGGAATTACCACACCAGGTTCGTATTATCATATGTTCGTAAACGACCGCGCCGGTTTCCTGACTGCCGAGCTGAAAAGCTCGCTTGTCATGCGAGATATGAAATCCGAGTACGGTATACTCCCGATGCCCAAGCTCGAAGCTGCGCAGAGCGATTATTACAGCTACACCACCGCGAACACCTCGCGTCTTACAATTCCGGTTACAAATACCGACCTCTCCCGCACCGGAACGATACTCGACGCGCTGTCCTATGAAAGCGCCAAGTCGGTTCTGCCGGTTTATTACAACAAGGCGATCTCGCAGAAAGGACTCCGCGACAACGATTCTATCGAGATGTTAAACATTATCAACGGCTCGAGAATGTCCGATATGGGTCTGTTCTACGGCGTTACCTCCGAATTTTTCAACAGTCTGATAAGCATGGTGACAGAAGGTCAGAATACCGTCGCCTCGGCGATTGCGGCAAACGAGAAGTCTATCAACGAGCAGCTTTCCAATCTCCTGGAATTCTATAATCAGTAATCACGCTAAAGGCGCTGTTTTAACACAGCGCCTGACTTTTTTGCCGCAACCACTTGAAAAACGCCGAATTTTATTGTATAATAATACTTAAAAGAAGCGCTTACGAAAGGATCCGGCTATGAGTTATAACTACAAAGAACCCGAATATAACCTCGTCACGCTCGACCGCTTTTCCAAAACCGAGACCGTCCTGTTTTCTGTTCACGAATTTCCTGCCGGAAGGGTAGTCCCCGTGCATTGGCACAATTTTATCGAGCTTGAGATAGTCCTGGACGGTGAAGCCGATTACATGGCCAACAACAAAAGCTCGGTTCTGAAAAGGGGCTCCGTTTATATTATGTCGAGCTGCGATTTTCATACGTTATATCCGAAAAGCACGCTGACGATACTCAATCTCTCGATCATGCGCGGAATAATAGACCCGATGCTGGAGAACCTTGTTGAGAGCGGAGTGGGCAAAATTCACTGTACCCTTGACGACGCTCAGCTGACGCAGCTGACCGATCTGTTCCGGCGTGCTCAGAACGAGACGGGCTCGGAGCCCTTTTCTGCGCTCATTAAGAAAAACATAGCCGAGGAGCTGATCATCTCGCTGATCCGCGCGTCAAGAATTGACGAGAGCTCATCAGATCCGCCGCTGGTGCAGAAAGCGATAATAATCGTCAACGACCGGTTCACGAATCAGCTGACGCTCAAGGACGTCGCGAACGAATTATTCGTATCGCCGAATTATCTGGGAACCCTGTTCAAGAGCAGGGTCGGCGTCTCCTTTAGCTGTTACGTCACGATGATAAGGCTTCGCTACGCCTGCGGACTGCTCGATTCAACGAACAAAACGGTAAAGGAGATCGCGCTTGAGAGCGGTTTTGGTTCAACCGAATATTTTATCTCCGTTTTCAAAAAATTCATGAAAATGACGCCCGCGGCATGGCGATGCGGCGAGGAGCCTTGGCAGGTATAGCCGAGGCTTGAATATAAAGCAACCAAACAGAAAATGTCAGCCTTTTAGGGCTGACTTTTTTTTATTTGTGCGCGAAATTTTATACAATAATTTGCCGGATATTCCGCGAATCTTATTCAGTGATAATAAATGTCATAAAAAGTAGAAATTTCATTCCACGAGAAAAGAAATGTTATTTTCCGTATTTTTAGTTTGAAATATGTGGATGATTTATAATAACATTATACCACTTTGGCTTCAATATGTCAATACTTTTATGGAAACTATCGCCTACCTTGGTTTCCACAACCATAATTACCGTTTGAAATACAAGATGATATAAGGCAATAACAGCGCGTCCGAATGTAAAAAAATTATTTTGAGGTAAAACACTGATGAACTCTACTCCCACAATTTCAAAACCGTCCCGAGAGAAGCCCTGGATGCGATTATATCCTGCCGATATGCCGGAGTATATCGCGCCGAACGATACCCTTACGGATTTTATCCTAAAAAGCTGCGCCGATCATGACAAGCCGGTGATCGAGTATTACGGAAGAACATTTTCTATAAACCAGCTGCTTGCCGAGGCAAGAAAAACAGCTTCGGCGATGTGGAGGCTCGGTCTGAGGAAAAATGACGAGGTGGTGCTTTTTGTTCGTTCCGCTCCGGAGTTTCTGATCCTGCTTTTCGCCGCCGAGATGATAGGCGTTACTATCGTCTGCCGCGACGGTATTCCTGCCGACCATACCGAAGCGATCAGAATATCTCATGCAAAGGTAGCTTTTGCGTATGATTACATTGACTGCGGAGAAGAAAAATTTTATTATGACGATACAGAGCTCTGTCATCTGATACTTCTTTCTCCCTATACATATGCCGATAAAGCCGGGATCCCGGAATATGTGGAAAAATCCATTGAAAAGCTCTATGTGAACCGCAGACCGGGCATGACGGCCGATCAGAGAAGCATTCTATGGAAGGATTTCATTTCCGGAGGCGAGGGAGTGAGCTTTGAGACTGCAGAAAAGAACATTGATCGTCCGCTGTACTGCTCATACACAAGCGGTTCTACCGGACCGTCCAAGGAGGTCATTCACTCAGCCCGCACAATAACCGGAATGCTCGGGCAGCTTGTCATACCCGACGCTCAGAAAGGAATCACTCTGAGAGTGCTGCTAACCCTGCTTCCGCCGGCGCTTGTCGCGGTCGTATCGCCGATGATGCTTTATAACGTGGCGATGGGTAATTACCTTATTCTTGATCCGTTCTGCGAATTTGAGGATATCGACCTTGAATTTATGAAATACAGACCAAATCAAATGATTGCTATCTTCATGATGGCGGATTATCTGATGAGATCGGAGCGCATACCAAAGGATTATGATATGAGCTTTTTGTATGTCATAGGCGGCGGAGCTGACACAGTACACAATAAGTGGCTCAAGCAGATTCAGGCGTTCCTTGCAGAGCATCATTCGTCAGCTGTTTATTCGATGTGCTATGGTCTCAGCGAAGTCGGCTCAGCGGCTACGAATCCCTATCCCGGGATCAGCTTCCTCGATTGCTGCAGCGGTATTCCGATGAGAGGAACAAATATCACGGTCTGCCGGCACAACAGTCAGGAGGAGCTTGATTATGGTGAGTTCGGAGAAATCTGCGTTTCGGGTCCCGGAGCAATGGTAGGCTACGCAAATGAGGAGGACACCAGATTAAAGCTCCAGCGGCACAGCGACGGCAATCTCTGGGTACATACCGGCGATTATGGAATGATCAACGAAAAGGGCGAGGTCTTTGTATACAGCCGCGGTTATAACGAGACCTACGATAGACATCCGCTCATGACAACAGTGATGGAGAACAAGCTCTGCGAGCTTGAGGGCATTAAGGACTGCTTCTTTGTTATGGCTGGCGACGCAAAGCATCAGGGATTTGCAAAGCCCTATCTCTTTGTTGTCCCGGAAGAAGGCAGAACCATAAGCGAGCTTGAGCCTTCAATCAGAGCTGCGCTTGAGCCTTGGGAATATCCCGAAAAAATCTATCATATAGAAAAGCGCGAATTCTTCCATTTCAAGACCAATCGGCGCGAGCTCTGCCGGATGATCATGAACGGCGAAATATGAAATAATCAGATCGTCGAGATTTTTCTTATCAGTACTTAATCATGCGCCGCCAAATGGCGCGCGTGGATAAGAATCCTCCCGATCAATCGGGAGTATATAATAAGGAGGTTTAGCATGGGCAGAAAAAATGCAAGGGTGCTGTCTGCGCTCCTTGCCGCGGGTATGGTCTTTGGTACGTTGCCTGTGGGAGCGTCAGCTCCGTCAGACGGCGGCTATAAGGCGCCTGCGATCAGATTCAGCGGTACGAAGGATCTGATCAACGCGACGATAAATTCGTTGCTTGCGGAAGGCAAGGGCACATCAGGCTCTGCCAAGGACGATGCGCTTGAGGATGCTGTCAAGGAAAAGAGCGGTATAAAGCTCTCGGAGATGACAACGATGCTCAGTCTTGCGATATATTCAAATCGCGGGAGCGGCATTATCGACACATCGAAGTACCATCTCACAGAAGCCGATATGGCGAAGGTGCTTGATGAAACCCTGAAGCGCAGTTATCTTTCCGATGTCATTAAGTATGAGCTGATCGTCGGAGAGAACGATGAGGTTGTGGAGATCAGGTACTCCATGAACGATGTGATCTCAATTGTTTTCGATGAGATCGACAGGAACGGCGGTGAGGAAAACAACGATCGCCTGCTAAAGGAAGCCGCTGCCGAGGCGGAAGCGGAGGCTGGAAGTGACAGCCGGTTTCGCGGCTCAGGTAGAAATCCATCGGCTACAATGAGGGCTGAAAGAGCATCTGCATATAATCTGGAGGATAACTCGGATGAGGATGTTCAGCATGAACATTCATATGAGCCGGTAGGTTACTATTGGTACATAGCCGAGGATAGTGAAGTTGGCTATGGATGTATTAAGGCTGAACAATGTAGTGATGACGATATTTCCCGTTGGTCTGAACTTGAAGTCATAACGAATGAAGATGGAAGCTGTTCTGCAATAGATGATAATGAAAATGAAGTTGCTAAGATAATTCCTGTCGTTGAGCATGAACACAATTTTGAGTCCATTGATCCGGATGAATATATCGTCTATTGGTTTGAAAATGATGGCATGAATGGCTTAAATGCTAAAGCTGTAATCTCATGTAAGAGCGAAATTACGAATCCCGACCCCGATCCCGACCCCGATCCCGATCCCGACCCCGATCCCGATCCCGATCCCGACCCCGATCCCGATCCCGACCCAGATCCCGATCCCGACCCAGATCCCGATCCCGATCCCGATCCCGACCCAGATCC
>CACXED010000062.1 GCA_902766575.1 uncultured Ruminococcus sp.
ATAATGCTGGCGGCAGCGGTTTTGATGCGCCGATGGTACGCCTTTTTGGCGCTGGCCTTTGTGATATCGCTGCTCGTTGACTGCGTAAAACGCAGAAGCCCCTTTCCGATCATCTCGGCGGTGAGCGGCTTTGCCTTTCCGCTGCTGTTCTTTTTCCAGACGCTGGTATCGACCAAGCTGCTCGCCGATTACAAATCGCTCTATGTCGCCTACAAGATCGGGCTTGACAAGGATTTCCTGCTGCTGTTCCGCTATTTCGGAATAATCCCGCTGCTGATATTTCTCGCGGCGGGAATATATCTGCTGACGAAACCAAAGCAGCGAGGAAACGCGATTTTTCTGCTTTTATGGTCAGCACTCTGCTTTGCGCTGTTCGTCCGGGTCCAGACCCACGGTCAGCAGCATCTGCTGATGTACGCTCCGGCTTTCGCGGGTATGCTGATACTGGCTCTCGGAGAGCTTGAAGCCTGCGGATTGGCTGAGAAGCACTGGACGAGGATCACCGCTCTGGCGACGTCGGCGATTGTATCGCTTTCGCCCTTCCTGCCGCGCAGACAGCCGTCCTCGCTTGCGGAGCTTACTAAGCCCGCGCCGCTGCCCTCCTTCACATGGACGCCTCCGACCCGTTCGGACGCCATGACGGTGGTTGAGCTGCTGAGACGTCTCGACGAATTCGGCGCAGAGGGCAAGCGGGTCGGACTGCTGGCGTCCTCGTTCGTACTGAATCAGGATATGCTGCTCAATTCCGAGGCGTCGCTGTCGCTTCCGAGAGTGTCGGATGTGCCGCGGAGCTATCTCGTCTATCTTCCCGACGTCGATCAGCGTGACGGCTGGAGCGACGCGCTGTTTGAGTGCGATATCATCGCGGTCGCCGATCCGCCGCAGACCCATCTCGGAGAGGAAAATCAGGCGGTGGTCGTGCTTCCGGCGCGGGAGCTTCTGTCGGGCGAGGGCATAGGAAAGGCTTTCAGACGGCTCGACGAGAGCTTCACACTTGACGGCGGAGTGACGGTGTATATATTTGAAAAGACGCGGGAGCTGACTTTTGAGGAATGTGAGAGCCTGCGCGAAAAATTCCGCGCGGCGCATGAATAGCCGCGATGAATGGAGAGCCTGATGAAACCGATTCTGTATATTGTCGTGCCATGTTATAATGAAGAAAAGGTGCTGCCGCTGACCTCGGGAATGTTTCTTGACAAGCTGGAGTCATTGTCCGGAGCGGGGCTGATCGACGGGGACAGCCGCGTGCTGTTCGTGGACGACGGCAGCCGCGACGGCACATGGGAGCTGATCTGCTCGCTTGCGGCGTCAGATCGGCGTTATTCGGGGATCTCGCTGTCCCGAAACCGCGGGCATCAAAACGCGCTGCTCGCCGGACTCATGGAAGCGAGGAAGTTCTGCGACATCGCCATCAGCATCGACTGCGACGGTCAGGACGATATCGACGCGATGGACGCGATGGTGAACGAATATCTCTCCGGCTCGGATATAGTCTACGGCGTGCGGAGCTCAAGGGACAGCGATACCCGCTTCAAGCGCACGACGGCGAGGGGCTTCTATCGCTTGATGCGTCTGCTCGGCGCGGAGGTCGTATACGATCACGCCGATTACCGGCTGCTGTCGAAGCGGGTGCTTAACGAGCTTGCCGGATACCGCGAGGTCAATATTTTCCTGCGCGGGATGATACCGCTGATCGGCTTCAGAAGCTCCTGCGTCGCGTATGAGCGGAAGGAGCGGATCGCGGGAAAGAGCCATTATCCGCTCGGGAAAATGCTGGCACTGGCGCTCGACGGAATCACCAGTCTGTCGATAAAGCCGCTGCGGCTGATCACCGGGCTTGGGATCGCGGTGGCTCTGCTGAGCTTCGTCGGAATAATCTGGTCGTTTGTCAGCTATTTTTCCGGAGAAACGGTCGCGGGCTGGGCGTCGATGACCTGTATTATATGCTTTTTATGCGGCATACAGCTGCTCTCGCTCGGAGTGATCGGCGAATATGTCGGCAAGCTCTATCTGGAGGTCAAGGCTCGGCCGCGCTACATAATCGCCGAGCGCACCGAAAGCGCCGCGGCAGAGACAGCTTCAATCCAAAAAACAAGCAAATAGAACTGAGCTGTCAGCCGCAATTCCGGCGGCTCAGATAAAGCGATGCTCCCGTGCAGATACGCACGGGAGCATTATCATTGCTTATTTCAGCGTTTCTCTGTACGATTTCATCGTCTCGGTATTGTTCGTCGGACGCTAAGCGGGATGCGAGCTCCGAATCAGGCAAACTCAAGCCTGAGCCATCACTTTACATCGAATCAGTTCCCCGCATCAGTCGGCAGGATAGCTCCATTTCCGTAATGTATGAATTTTATGTTAAATCTTCCCATCAGCTGTTGACACACGTCGACAGCTATGCTATACTGATTGTAGTGTAGACACAAGTCGACAATGTGGAGGATCATATGAAGAATAGTATCATGCTGTCCGACGGCGAATGGAAGCTCATGAAGCTGTTGTGGGAGAGCTCGCCGCGCACGCTGAGAGAGCTGACAAAAGCGCTTGAGAGCGAGACCGGCTGGTCGCGTCCGACTATACACGTTATGCTGAAGCGTCTGATCGAAAAGGGCGCGGTCAGAGTGGATGAAACTGTCCGGGTACACGAATATTTTCCGCTGATCGCGCGGGAGGACGTCGCGCCCGAGGAGACCGAATCCTTTCTGAACCGCGTATACGACGGCAGCGTCGGTCTGCTTTTCACCGCGCTGACCGAAAGAAAAGCCCTATCCGAAAAAGAACTCGCCGAGCTGCGGCAGATCCTCGACAACGCGGAAAAGAAGCAGAAGGAGCAGCTATGACTGAATATCTTGTATCCCTTTCGCTGCTGATCGCGGCTGTGCTCATAATCCGGGGAATATTCCGGGGGAAGGTCTCGCCGAGGGTGATTTATGCGCTCTGGCTGGCGGTAATAGTCCGTATGGTTCTGCCGTTCGCGCTGTTTGAGGTGAATCTTAAGCCGCCCGCTTTCACGCACATAGACGATACGGCAGAATCGGCAGCTGCGGACACACAGCCCGAGTCGCCTGCGGCACCGGTCGATCTTCAAGTACCGAACCCGGCAATAGATATTCCAATTGTTCCGGCTCCGATCACAACTCAAGCCGATACGCCGATATCGATCGAATCCGCCGCACCCGAGGAATCCGACAATTTGACAATCGCTGATGTAATTCCCGATGCTCCGGAGGCATCGGCAGGCATTGCGTGGGGAAAAATAACGGTTATTGTCTGGCTGACAGGCTCGGCGGTCGTCGCGGCGTGGGTCGTGATCACAAGCTCCGTGTTCAGCTATAGGCTTTATAAGGATCGCAGGCTGCACGGCACTATCCGCGGCACGAGGGTATATGTTTCGGGCAGCGCCGGAGTTCCCTGCATCGCAGGTCTGATCCCGGCTGTCTATATAACTCCCGAGACGGCGGACAGCGATTCAAAGACGCTGATAATCCGTCATGAGCTCACCCATCTCAGACACGGCGACCATATCTGGTCAGCTTTCCGGGCGCTTGCGCTGACAGCGTTCTGGTGGAATCCGCTTGTCTGGGTCGCCGCGGCAGTCTCAAAGCGGGACGCGGAGCTTGCCTGCGACGACGCGATAGCCGCCGGGCTTGACGACGAAGCCAGACTGAAATACGCGCGGATTCTCCTTGATACGCTCCCACAGAAGCATAGATACGCCGTCGGGCTCGGCAGCGCGCCGATGAAGGAGCGGATCATGATGCTGACAGCTAAGCGGAAGAACAGCGCGATCTGTCTGGCTCTCACGGTCGTGCTCGTTCTGAGCGCGGCAGGATGCTCGTTTATCGGAAAGCCGAAACTAACACTTGACAATATTTACAGGCAGAACGGCTTTACTATTCTCTCCCAGCAGAAAAAGGAGCTCGAGCTGTCGTTCCCGATCTCGGAGCTGCCGTCCTACGAGGAGCTTTCGCTTTCTGAAGCGGAGGAAATATCTGTGTCGGATAAGGGTATTGCGGCATATCGTAGCGGCGTTTCGACCATTTTCATCGAGAAGCTCGGTATAACCGAAAAAAGCCCGGCGGGGACAGACGGAGATGCGCTGTATATTTGCTTTGACATCAGCCATGAGCTGACAGACACGGGAACTCTGCTGTCAGTAAGCCGGGTGGTAAATACAGACGATGAAATCAAATATCAGAGGACTTTTGCCATAGCCGGCGGGACTTTGTCCGACGAAAACGGCACATACCCGTACGCGGTGTATTCTATGGGCTGCGGTCCAGACAATAAATTCTCCGCGGTCATAGACGCCGGGCTGTACGCGCAGCTCTCCGGGGACGTGAAAATTTCCATTATCCTGAATGAGCTCACATATGAGCGCGGCAGCGAGGTTAAGCTGTACGGTGCATTGACCGATGAATACAATGAATCGGAAAACAGCCGCGGCAATCTGCCCGAGGAATCCGTATCAGAAAGCAGCAGTTCGGTCAATGCGGGTCAGGGTCCCTACATCGGCTATGTCGCTGACGCCGAAACGCCCTGGATCGAGCTGTATACCGAAAAGGACGGAACCTATGTCGGTCGTATTCCATATGAAATCTTCCACGACTGGCCCGGAACCGACCGCAGCTTCGAGGGCTGGACTCCCGGGTGGAGGTCTGAGTATATCCATTTCTACTATGCCGAGTTTGGCAGCTTCCGATGGGCGGCGGCGCATCTGACCGACACGGTTCTCGGCAGCGGACGCAAGAACATTGCGACCTCATCCGACGGCGGTGAAACCTGGTATGTGGGCAGCGCAGGCAACGACTACGGCGGCAATCATGTCGTCGGCATAGGCTTTGTCTCCGACAGAATCGCCTTTATGAGCTTCGATCCTTATAACGAATATGAGGAAACCTCCGGTCCGGTGATCTCCCGCACCATCGACGGCAGCGAAACCTGGGAGCGGCTTGAGATTCCCACGCCGGATTTACTGAAAGACAAAAAGCTTATTTCCGGTATACCGTTCCATGACGGCGATATACTGCGATATCCCGTTTGGGTGACGCCCTCGCACGGAGCCGTGTCCGGCGGAGAAATGTATCTCGTGTCTGACGACGGCGGCTTGACGTGGGAATGGGATA
>CACXED010000063.1 GCA_902766575.1 uncultured Ruminococcus sp.
ATTCAATTCAAAGGAGGTGATCTTCGGTGGCTGAGCTTTCGGTAAAATTTGCCGGACTGACACTGAAGAATCCGGTGGTCACGGTTTCGGGAACCTGCGGCTTCGGCGAGGAGTACGCGCCCTTTTATAAGGCGTCCGAGCTGGGAGCGATTGCGGTGAAGGGAATGACCCTCGCGCCGCGCGACGGAAATCCGCCGCCGAGAATCGCCGAAACTCCCGCCGGAATACTCAACTCCATCGGACTGCAGAATCCCGGCGCAGATGCGTTCATCGAGCGCGAGCTGCCGAGGCTCAAAGCCGAGGGCGCGACTGTCATCGCTAACATCTCCGGCTCGACGATAGCCGACTACTGCAAGGTCGCCGAGAAGCTCTCCGAGACCGACGTTGACTTTATCGAGATGAACATCTCCTGCCCGAACGTCAAGGAAGGCGGCGTAGCCTTCGGAACAAACGCCAAGACGATTCACGAGATCACCTCGTCGGTCAAGGCGCACTCAAAGAAGCCGCTGATTGTCAAGCTCTCGCCGAACGTCACCGACATCACCGAGATGGCTCGCGCAGCCGAAGCCGGAGGAGCCGACGCGCTGAGCCTGATCAACACGCTGCTCGGTATGCGCATCGACCTCAGGACGAGACGTCCGATACTGCACAACAACGTCGGAGGGCTTTCGGGTCCTGCGGTGTTCCCGGTTGCGCTGAGAATGGTCTGGCAGGTCAGAAACGCCGTGAAGCTCCCGCTCATCGGCATGGGCGGCATAGCCTCGGCGAGCGACGCTATCGAGATGCTCATCGCCGGAGCCGACATTATCGGCGTCGGAACGGCTATGTTCGCGAACCCCTATCTCCCGCTCGAGATTATCGAGGGGCTGAACGCTTATCTCGACGAGAACGGCATCGGCTCGGTTTCCGAGCTCTCCGCGACCGTCAAGCCTTGGTAAATATCTAAAAAACAGGACTTCCGCGGGCTGTCAGCCTTTGGAAGTCCTTTGCTTATTTGACTTTTTTGAAGTAAGGCGTTCTTTCGAGCGGCGTTTCGATAGTTATAGTTTGACCGCCGTCGTAGACTGTTCCGTCGTCTGCCTCCCAGCGACCCTCGGGGAGCACGACCGAGCGCTCTCTCACGCCGGGCTGGAGCACCGGAGCGGCTAAAATGTCGTTTCCGAGCATGAACTGATCGTTGATCTTCGCGTAGCCCTGGTGCGGGAAGACATACTCCATGTGCCGCGTGATCGGCTCGCCGGTCTTGGCGGCGTTATGCGCGAGCTCAACGAAATGCTCGCCGAGCTTTGCGTGGAGCTTGATCGCATCGAGAACCAGAGCCGCGTTCTCGGGCTTCAGGACTCTCCACGGAGCGGCGGACATCTGCATCATGCCCATCAGCGCGTTCGCCTGCGCCCAGCGGACGAACAGCTCCTCGTCAAGCGGCTTGCCGCCGTTGAAGCAGTTGATCTCTCCGCCGCCGACCATGTCCGGGCAGCAGTAAGCGTAGCCGAGCAGTCCCTGCATTATTGTGTTCGGGATGAGCGTGTTCAGCCCGCGGTCGTTCCATGTGTGATGCTTGTCGTGGAGCCGCGCGACTATCGCGTGACCGCCGAAATCATACGCGGCGCGGAACTCGTTGAGCCTGTACGCCTCGCCGACGATGTTGAAATATCTCGTCTGCTCGCGGGCGGAGGTCGGAACGGCTATCTTATCGTCGCCGCGGTAGAAAGACGTATCGCCCGCGTCGAACTTGAAGCCGTCGACGCCGTAGGTATCCATCAGGTATTTGAGCTGACTATGATACCACTCGACCGCCTTGGGGTTCGTGAAGTCGAGCACGGCGGAGTAGCCGCTCCACCACTTGCGGATCGCGATATTTCCGTCCCTGTCGCGGCAGAGAAAGCCCTTGTCGCGGATCATTTTGTACTGTGTTCCGGCGCTGGCGACTATCGGCGAGACCCAGAGCATGACCTTGAAGCCGAGCGAATGGAGCTCGTCCATCATCGCCTTGGGATCGGGAATTTTGCGGCGGTGGAACTCGAATATGCCGTAGTCCTCCTGCCAGCCGCCGTCTATCATCAGCACTCCGGCGGGAAGCCCGTGGTCTACGATGCCGTGAGCGTAGCGCAGGATATTCTCGGCGGTCTGATCGGTACCGAGCTCTATCCATGTATTGTACTGCGGAACGCGGAAGAAAAGCTCGTCCGGAAGCCCGCCGGTGAAAGGGAAGTGCTTTCCCATCGCCGCAAGGTAGGCCGAGCGCAGGTCTCCGAAGCCGTCGTGGATTTCGATTCTATCGTCGGTATCGGTGGTGATCACGCCGTCCGAGACCCTGACCGAAAATGGCTTCTTTCCGTAAATATATCGCCCGTCGGACGAGAGCAGCAGCGGCGCGAACTGGTCTCCCTCGCCTTTTCCGGTTATGCGCAGCTCTGTCTCCGAAGCGGCGGTTATAGGCATCTCGCAGCCGTCGGGAACGCTTATCCCCCACCAGTATTCGTTATTGTTGATTCTGATTTCCATGTTGCTGAATATTCCTCTTTTTCGTTAAGATATAATAAACAAGACATGAAAGCCCGGACAGTGTCAGCGACAGCGCGCAGGCGAGGATGAACAGCGGCGACGTCGGATCGGTCAGCGACATTCCGATAAGAGTAGCCGCCAGAACGCCGAACATCATTCCGACGAGACTGCCCGAAATATATACGCCGAACGGATAATCCGACGTGCCGAGATACATACTCACAAGATCAATGGGAAGCATATTAAGCGCGCGGAGTATGTACGATATGAACCAGCGGTTCTTTGTTCCGGAGACGATCTCAAGCAGCTTCGGGTGTTTTCTGAACAGCTTTTCGTTCGCGTCAAAGCCGATTATCCGTCCCATCGCGTAGCCGAGCGAAAGCTCAAGCGCTACTCCGGCGATATTCACCAGAATTGCGGCGAGGGTCGGGAAGTAGAGTCCTACCGCTATCTGCAATACCATAATCGGCGGAAAGACAAGCAGCGTCTTCACTACGTACAAAAGCATCATGAAGCAGAACGCCAGCGGATAGTTATCCGGCGTGAAGCTCAGGACGGCTTCTACAGAAAAGCTGTTGCCTCTGACGAAATACCATACCGCTCCAGCGGCGATCATCACGATCAGCGCCGCGCGGACAATATTCAGTACGATTTTAGCCTTGCGTGCGTCAGCCGTTGACATCGAGCAGAACTTCCTCGTTCGTTCCAAAGAAAATATCGTCGTGTCCGGCTAAGTAGTCGCAGAAGCGCTCGATAACGTCCCAGTTCTTCTGAATCTCGAATTCGTAGGTATGACCCCAGACGTAGAAGATCTTGGGCGTATCGGGCTTGAGCTCGACGAACTGCTTTGCGAGGTTCATCAGCTCGGGGTCGTTGTGATGGCAGGTCGGTCTGAAGCGGAGCAGGTCGGACTGGATATCGAAAGAGTGGTTCGACCAGGTCCCGCGCGCGTACTTCAGTCCGAGCTCCTTTAATACGTCGACCGTCTCGTCCGAATACGAGCCGAAAGGATAAGCCATGCCGACCGGCATTTTTCCTGTGATCGCCTCGATGTTGATCATGTCGGTCAGCATCTCGGCGCGGCAGGTCGCGCGGTCTAACTTTTCGAGATGGGGATGAGTCAGCGAGTGGCTTGCGATCTCGTGACCACTGTAGGCGTCGCGGAGCTCGTTCCACATATACTTTTCGATGTACGCACCCTCGCGGACAAAGCTCGGGCGGTCGCCCTCCTTGGGGAGACGAGAGGTGTTGATGTTGAAGGTACCCTTCATTCCGTACCTGTCGAGGATTTCGATGAGCTTGCTGTCGGCCATATTACCGTCGTCGTAGCTGAAGGTCAGAGCTTTCATTTTGCCGTTGAACATAAAAATAATCTCCTTTATTGAGCGTTCTGCGGCACTAATAGTATAGCATAAGTGAAATTATTTGTCAATACCATGAAGAAAATAATTATCCGAAAAATTCATCCGCAGAAAATTTTTGCTCATCATAGAGTATATCACAAAAGCTCCGATATGTCAAGTCAAACAAGCGCGTAATTTTCCCGGCGGCATAAAAAAATCAGCGGAAAAGCGGCTTTCCGGCGTTATGCCGACTTACGGGAGGATTTATTCAATATGTAGAATTTGCTGAGAAAACTGAAAAACTCCTTGCAATTATTGACTGAATCTGTTATAATAGTGTAGTTATCGCGAGGCTCTGAAAAAACTTCGCGAAAAAAATTAAGGACGGAAGCTATATGGAATCTTTGTTTCAGAATCTCGGAAACCTGACCTGGCAGCAGGTGGTGATGTGGGCGATCGGAGGACTGCTGATCTTCCTCGCTATCAAAAAGGAGATGGAGCCGACGCTGCTGCTGCCCCTCGGCTTCGGAGCGATTATTGTCAATCTGCCGATGTCGAGCGCGGTCTCAAGAGTTATCGAGGGCGTGCTTGAGGAGGGACCGCTGTCCACTCTCTATGAAGCCGGCATCGCCAACGAGCTTTTCCCGCTGATACTCTTTATCGGTATCGGCGCGATGATCGACTTCGGACCGATACTGACCAACCCAAAGCTGATGCTGTTCGGCGCGGCGGCACAGTTTGGAATCTTCTTCACCTTCTGCGTAGCGTCGATGTTCTTCCCGACGAACGACGCGGCGTCGATAGCGGTGATCGGAGCCGCCGACGGGCCTACCTCGATCGTCGTCGCGCAGAAGCTCGGAAGCCAGTACCTCGGCGCGATCATGGTCGCCGCCTACTCGTATATGGCGCTCGTGCCGATAATCCAGCCGCCGGTGATAAAGCTCCTGACCACAAAGAAAGAGCGGCTGATCCGTATGCCCTACAAGCCGGCTAACGTCTCGAAAACCACCCGTATCCTTTTCCCGATAATCATCACGGTCATAACCGGAATCTTCGCGCCGTCGAGCGTATCTCTGGTCGGATTTCTGATGTTCGGCAACCTGATACGCGAGTGCGGAGTGCTCGATTCGCTCTCCGAGACCGCGCAGAAAACGCTCGCCAACCTCGTAACTATCTTCCTCGGCATCACGATCGCTTCTCAGATGCAGGCTGAGCAGTTCCTGCGCCCCGAGACTCTGCTGATACTCGGGCTCGGATTTTTCGCCTTTGTTTTCGATACCGCAGGCGGAGTTATCTTCGCAAAGATCATGAACCTTTTCCTCAAGGAAAAGATCAACCCGATGATCGGCGCGGCCGGCATCTCGGCGTTCCCGATGTCCGGACGTATCGTCCACAACATGGGACGCAAGGAGGATCCCGAGAACTTCTTACTCATGCACTCGATAGGCGTCAACGTCTCGGGACAGATAGCGTCGGTCATCGCCGGCGGTCTGATACTCAACTTCTTTATGTGATCAGGGGGGATTTTTTATGAACTTCGAACCGATGAATTTTATCGGCAGTCTGCCCTACATGGGCTGGGGAATGCTCGGTATACTGATCGTGATGGGAATAATCATCATCGTCACGGTGCTGCTCGAGCGCCTCACCTCTCCTAAAAAAGAGGAAAAGAAGGACGAGCAGTAATTGTAAAAGAATCATGAACCCGCCGGTTTTCGCTTGACAAATCGGCGGGAAAGTGATATAATATCTGAAATATCTGTGAGGGAGTAGCGAGCGCTATCGGCGCAGCAAGTCAACATACTGATCGTGAGGTCTGGCTTGCTTTAATACGCGAGACTCATGTCAGTGAAAGCTGCGCATGAAGTCACTTCCTGTACTCGGTGCGGCTTTGCGTATCGGGTATTTTTCTTTTGGAGGATATTTTTATGGACTGGAGCTTTATTTTCTTCTTTAACAGCATACTGCTCGGAGCGGGGCTTGCGATGGACGCCTTTTCGGTCTCGCTGGCGAACGGGCTCGGCGACCCGCAGATGAAAAAGACGCGGATGTGCGGCATAGCCGGAATTTTCGCGGGATTTCAGTTCGCGATGCCGATGGCCGGATGGATCTGCGTCCATACGATAGTGCAGTATTTCAGGTCGTTTGAGAAATTCATCCCGTGGATAGCGCTCGTTCTGCTCGGCTACATCGGCGGAAGTATGCTCGTCGAGGGGATACGCGGCGGCGACGAGTCGGCTCCCGGACGGAGGCTGACGCTCTCGGTGCTGATGGTGCAGGGAGTCGCGACTTCGATCGACGCGCTGTCGGTCGGCTTTACGATAGCCGACTACGGACTGCTGATGGCGTTTGTCTGCGCGCTGATAATCGCCGTCGTGACGTTTATCATCTGCATGGTCGGACTTCAGCTCGGAAAGCTGTTCGGGACAAGGCTCGCAGGCAAGGCGAGCATTCTCGGCGGCGTGATACTCATCGGTATCGGGCTTGAGATCTTCATCAAGGGAGTTTTCTTCTCCTGAGCGCAAAGATCGACTGCCGGGCGGTCACGACTGGATCGTCCCGGCGGTCTTTTTGTATATCCGCATCAGCGAGCGGAGCACCTCGTCGTGACCGAAATCACGGTGATAAACTATGTTCGTCTCGCGTATCATCGAGAGATTCTCGATGGGCAGCGCGGTCAGCTTGCGCTTTCGCAGCTCGTCCATGCAGGTCGAGCGTGCTAAAATGGATATCCCGAGGTCCTTTCGGACGAGATCCTTGATCGCGGCGATGCTGTCGACCTCCAGCATCACGTCGAAGTCGGCGAGGGTCTCGCCGATGCTCTCGAGCTTTGACTCAAAGAGTATCCGGGTCGCCGAGCTCGGCAGGCGCAGGATCATCTTCTGCTTCTTGAGCTCGCCGAGCGTGACCATCTCCTGCGTGGCGAGCATATTCTCGTTCGACATGACGCAGACGAGATAGTCGGTGTCGAGCATCAGCGAATAGAGCTCGCGGCTGTTCGGCTTGCCCTCGACGATGGCGAGATCGAGCTCGTAGTTTTCGAGCATAGTATAAAGATTATTTATGGTATCAGTAATAATTGTTATGATAGTTCCGTTCTCCTCGCGTGAGTATCGGGCGATGACCTCGGTGATGAGACTCGACTCGGCGGTGTGAGTGATGCCTATGCGTATGCGCGAAAGATGGCGCTCATTGTCCGAGAGATCGGAGCGCAGACGGTCGTTCATCGCGCTCATTCTGCGGGCGCAGCGGAGCACTATCTCGCCCTCGGGCGTGAGTCTCAGCTCTCCGCTGCCCCTCAGAAAGATTTTAACGCCGAGCTCCTCCTCGAGCGCGGAGATGTGATGGCTCACCGCAGGCTGAGTGAGCGAGAGCTGCTGCGCGGCTTTTGTGAAGCTCCGCAGCTCGGCGACGGTGAGCAGGGTTGTTACCTTTTGATCGAGCATATTCTTCTCCTATAAAATATATTTATCGGATAGTCAGAAAATATAATTTGACATTATGATAGAAATAGTATATCATATTATAAAGCATTTTACAAGAGCTTTACGCAAATTTTACATAAGGGCATTGAGTATGCCAATCCGGAGGGAACAGATGCTTGAAATGATTCGATCGGCGTTCGGCGGGATGTCGGCGTCGGCAGTTGTGATATTGTCGGTGGCGTTCATGATATTCGGCGGCTTTGCGATGACAAGGCTGACAAAGCTCGCAAAGCTGCCGAACGTGACCGCCTACATAATCGCCGGGATAATCCTCGGGCCGTTCTGCCTTGACCTCGTGCCGTCGCACATAGTCGAGGGGATGGACTTTATTTCGGACATAGCGCTCGCCTTCATAGCCTTCGGCGTCGGAGAGTTCTTTAAGATATCGACGCTGAAAAAGAGCGGGATCGGAGTGTTCATTATAACGCTGTCGGAAGCGCTTGTCGCGTCGCTGCTGGTGTTTCTCGTCTGCTTCTTTGTGCTTAAGCTCGATTTCGCGTTCTCGATAGTGCTCGGAGCGCTGGCGTCGGCTACGGCTCCGGCTTCGACGATGATGACTATACGTCAGACCGGAGCAAAGGGCGAATTTGTCGACACGCTTCTGCAGGTCGTAGCCTTTGACGACGTTATCGGTCTCATCGCCTACAGCATAGCCATATCCCTTGCGATATCGTCGACAACGGGAGGGGCGTTCGACGCTTCGGTGGTCGTGCTGCCGATAGTCAAGAACCTCGCGGCGATTCTGATCGGCGGTCTGTTCGGAGTCTTTCTCAAGCTGCTGATCCCGCAGAAGCGCTCGACCGACAACCGGCTGATCATATCGGTTGGACTGCTTTTCACTTTCTGCGGAATCTGCGCGCTGATGGATGTGTCGCCGCTGCTCGGCTGCATGGTGATCGGAACGGTCTACATAAACCTCACCGGAGACGAGAAGCTGTTTTTGCAGCTGAACTATTTCAGCCCGCCGATACTGCTGCTGTTCTTTGTGAAGTCGGGACTGGGATTCCGACTCGACGCGCTGGCGGGCGGCTCGGGGAGCATCGGCAGCGTGCCGCTCTGGGCGGTCGGCGTCGTCTACTTCGCGGTCAGGATCGCCGGAAAGTATCTCGGAGCCTTTACCGGCTGCGCGATGGCACGAAAGCCCGCTAAAGTGCGAAACTATCTCGGCCTGGCGCTGATACCGCAGGCGGGAGTCGCGATAGGTCTCGCGGCGCTCGGAGCGCGGACTCTCGGCGGAAGCGAGGGAGAGGCGCTGAACACGATCATCCTCGCGTCGAGCGTGCTCTACGAGATGATAGGCCCGATTTCGGCAAAGCTCTCGCTGTCGCTGTCCGGCTCGTATTCGGATAAAATCGAGGACGTCGCGCCGATCGAGCCCTCGGAGGAGCAGAGATCCGAGGTCGATATCCTCATCGAGCGGATACGGCGCATACAGAACGAGCTGCCCGCTCACACGGTTCCCGACGCGGAGCTCGCCTTCACCGAAGCTGCCGAGGAGCAGCTTGAGGCGATGTCGATGAACACCAACCGCCGGAAAATGATCAGAAGATAAGGAGATATTCGAAATGTCAGACCCGATCGCAAGACTGCTCGGCGAATGGAGCGCCGGGATCAATATGGAATCAGTGCTGTTCAGACTGCTCGTCTCGGTGATATTCGCAGCGGTGATCGGCTGCGAGCGCGCGACAAAGCGTCACGCCGCCGGACTGAGAACCTTTATGCTCGTGTCGATGGCGTCGACTATGGCGAGCATGGTCGATATGTACTTTGCAAAGACGAACAACAGCTCGGTGCTGCTGCTCTCGGCGGCGACGCTGATAGGAATGGCGATAATCAGCTCGAACTCGATACTTTTCAGCTCGAAGAACCAGATCAAGGGACTGACGACCTCGGTCGGGCTCTGGACGGTCGGAGTGCTGGGCATCGCGGTCGGAGCGGGCTTCTACAGCGCGTCGCTGATAGGCTTTATCGTGCTGCTCTGCTGCCTGTCGCTCTTTCCGACGTTCGAGACCTACTTAAAGAACCGCTCGAACCACTTCGAGATGCACCTCGAGCTGACCAACAAGAGCAATCTCCAGGATTTTGTCACGACGATACGCAAGCTCGGACTGCGCGTCGACGATATCGAGTCGAACCCGGCGTACATCAATTCGGGACTGAGCGTCTTTTCGGTCTCGGTGACGATCTCGAGCCCCGAGCTTAAGAAATACAAGACTCACAGCGAGATCATCGAGGCGATCGGCACGCTCGATTACGTCTACTACATCGAGGAGATGAACTGAGCGCGGAATTTTTTGATTTCCTCTTGACAAATCCGGAGTAGAATAACGAAAGGGCTGCCGCACAAAGCGGCAGCCCTTTACAGTCAAACTCATGCGCGAAAACCCGAGACGCGAAATACGCGAAATACGCGTATTTTTGAGTCAGTACAGAATATTTTGCGGGGAGCCCCCGCGGGCAAACTCGCGCTTGAAGTTTGTGGTAATTTGAAGTTATACCTCGCGTTCGCGCCGCCCACGGCGGCTTTGTTCCGCACTCACTCGCGTAAGTGCGGAAGTGCGACCTTAAAAAGATTCTTATTGCGACGCTGTATGTTTGATATGACTAAGACTAATGGCGGCGCAGAAACTAACCTTGACTTTGGGTGCAGCGTCACGCTGCCTTGACTTTGGGAGCGGCGGCTCGCCGCCTTGCACGTATTGGTACGCGAAAAATACGCTTGGGGAAATGATGCGTACGGGCGATTACAAATATATCATGAAATGATACCGATATTTGTTGATATTGCCTGTCAGCATATCTAAAACAGTCTTTGATGAGTGCTGACTTTACTTGAAAATTATATATAATATATAAATATATCACACTCAGAGCAGAGATATTTGACGCCAATCTTATTTTTTTGCACCGACTCAAAATTACGCGTATTTCGCGTATTTTTGCAGGATCATGCTTTGAGTCTTTCATCTCTCCGGAGCTGACGCGGAGCCGGGTAGACGTCAGCTCCTCTTTGGTCTGTTAGAATGATCAGAGAGCGACCGACACGCTCATGGCTGTCACCGCGCCGTCGGTAAAGGTGATGGTGAGCAGCACGCCGTCGATCGAATACTTCCGGACGCCGAATTTCTCCTCGAAATCCTTTCCGAAAGCGGCGGTGACGTCGGCTTCGGACGAGCCGATCATGACTCCGTTCTCAAAGGCGGCGGAGTCGGACAGGAAGGTCAGCTCGGCTATGTATTCGTTTCCGTCCGCGTCGGGAGAGCTCGTCACCGAGAAGCCGTCAAAGGTGTAGACCTTGTCGCTGCCCGGATGCACACAGCTCGGAGCCTCCATATAGTCGAGCTCCTTTCCGAGCTTTGCGGTCAGCGCTTCGAGCACGTCTCCGGCTTTGGCTCCGATCGTGACGGTAACGCCGTTGTCGAGCCTGCAGTCGTAGGTGACGGCAGTCTTGGCGGCTGAGGTCGTGTCCGCGGTCGTTGTGTCGGCGGCTGTAGTCGTTTCCGGCTGGGACGATGCGACCTCGCTTTGCTGACCTGAGGTTTCGTTTCCGACGTCGGTCGTGTCTCCCGCCGGAGACGTTCCGCAGGAGGTGAGCAGCAGCAGGGAGAGCGTGAGAATTATCAGTTTTTTCATATTTTCAGTTCCTTTTCACAGATTACGGTGTAGCCGGGTAGATGGCTTTGTTGAAATCGTAGTAGCCCGACTGCTTGTTCGCGGAATAGTCGGCGACCTCGGCGTCGGTCAGCAGGAAGCAGCCGTCATTGTTCGGATAGGGCTGCGGGCAGGTGTCGAAGTGATACCAGCTCCCGTCGATGTTGACGAGATTCCAGTAGTGCGGCTTGTTGGGATTGCTTCTCTGGATCATCTGATTTTTGATCCCCGCACGGGTCAGGAGCGAGCGCGCGACCGCGTAATAGGTGTAGCAGTTTCCGTAGTGGAGCTTATATCCCGAATAAGCCGCCTTGTAGTAGTTGCCCATCAGATAGCTCGTGACGGTTGAGTATTTCAGATTTTCCCGGCACCAGTCGTAGATGGCGCGCGCCTTTTGCCGCTCGGTCATTCCGGAGGTGATGATCTGCGACAGGATCCCATCGGCAAGCTCGTCGAGCGTCGCCTGCGTCACCCGGCGGATGTAGACGTAAGCGGAAGCGGTCGCGGCGTTCCCGTTTGAATCGGAAGCGCGGTATGTGACCGTATAGGTTCCGGCAGTCGAGGTTTTGACGTTGGAGGAGTCGACATAGACGGTCACTCGCCCGTCGACAGCGTCCTCGGCATAAACGCCCGAGCGGTAGGAGATCGTGTCTCCCTCATAGGCGTAGATATTCTTGACTCCGTAGATCACCGGCGGCTGAGTGTCCTCAATTACGGTCAGATAGGCGTCGGCCCGGCTGACATTTCCTCCGGCGTCCTTTGCCAGTATCGTGATCCGGGCGGCGCCGGCGGTATCGACGTCGGGATCGGTCTCGTAGGAATAGCTGACCGTCGTAGCATCGGTGCAGGATTCCACAAAGCTGCCGGGCGAGGGAAGCGCTCCGCGTTCGGTGGTCAGATCTCTGAGCGTTATCACCGGCGCGATCGTGTCCTCCAATATGATTTCGACAGTCATATCGCTGTAGCTGCCGACCAGCTTGAGCTCGTGCTTTCCGAGCGTCAGGAGATTCAGATCAAAGCCGCTTTCGATCGACGGGTGATCGTCCGGACACTTTTTGAACAGCTCGGATTCAAGCTCGGATCGCGTCGTTCCGGCTTCGACAGTCAGAGATTTCGGAATGTCGTGGATCAAGAGCCGGCAGGATAGCTCGGTGGAATTTCCCGACGAGTCGGTGAGCAGCAGTCCCACCTTCTGCTCTCCGATCCGATCCCAGTCCGGCTCGCCGGAGGAGTAGCTGTAAAACACCTCCGACTCGTCCTCGACATTTTTCGCGAGAGAGGCGATCTGATCGTCGATAAACCGCGTCCCGGCGATCAGATCGAGGTCGTTCGCCTCGCCCTTTGGAGCTATCGTGTCCCTTATCTTCACCGTCAGAAGCGTCAGACGGTCGGTCTCGCAGCGCAGGGAGTATTCACCGCAGGCTTTGGAGTCGAGACCCGAGATATCCGAGCTCTCGGCTCTCGGTATCAGCGCGGCGATGTCCGAGAGTATCTTTTCCTCCGGCGTACCGAGCTCAAAGCCGAGACCCGAAAGCGAGTCGGTGATCCTGTAATCGGCTTCGAGCCGGGTCGTGTTTCCGGATTCGTCGGTGGACAGGACGGTGATCTTCCGGTCTCCCGGAGAATCGAGCACAGGCTGCGAGGCGAAAGCAAAGCTGACCTCGGTCAGATCCTCGCAGGATTCGATGAAATCCTCGGGAGCGATCGACGCCTGTCCGGTCATGACTGTCACCTGACGCAGAGTGACGACAGGCGGCGTTGTGTCAACGACCCTGAACTTTATGTCGGCGTCGATAAAGCCGAGCACCTTTGCCGGAACCGAATACTCGCCGAGCGTCATGCTGTCGACCGGAGACGTGTCCGCGCTTATCAGGAACGAGGGCGCCCGGAAGCTGAGCTTCTGTCCGAGCTCGGCTCTGAACGGGATCAGCACCCGCGCAGCGAGACCTCCGGCAAAGAGTACCGGTATCGCCGCGGCGATAAGGATCGCCTTGAGAGCGGTGCGCTTCTTTTTAGGCTTTTTACCGGACTGGCTGTCGGCTTCGGAGTTACTGTCTGTCCCCTCGTCGGACGACTCAGCGCCGTCCGGAGCGTCCGATGCGCTGTCCTCAGCCTCTGTTGCGGCTTCGGAGGACGGGGATCCTGTTAGATCCTCGTCCGGGATCAAAAATGTTTCTTCATCGTTCATTGTGATCTTGAATACCTTTCGGAATAATATATGGCTGTCATTGAGCCCTGCTCACTCCTGCACGAGGTTTGTCCTCGGGACGCAGTCGCCGGAGGTGTAGATATTACCGCTCTTGTCGACGGCGGCGATACAGGAGGAACCGACGTCGTAGCCTGTGATATCGCTCCAGTTTGCGGGATTTCCGGGATTTCCCGACGCCGCTCCGCTGATGAGCCTGAATTTTCCGTCCCTCAGCTTTGCGACGACAGTCGTTCCGGCGGCTCTGAGCGATACGACGCCAGTGAGCTTTTCAGCCTCGCGCAGTCCGTAGGAGCAATACCCCTCGAGCCTGACCGTCCCGTCCGAAAAGAGCAGCACCGAGGTCTGCGCTCCGGCGGCTACGGCGGCTACGTTGCGATAGCCCGAAACCTCGCACTGACCGCACTCGTTTGATCCGCAGGCGACGACAGTTCCGTCGACCTTCAGTCCGAGCGTGAAATTCTGTCCGGCGGCGACAGCGGCGATATCCGTCCAGCCGTCCACATCGCACTGACCGTAGCTGTTGTCTCCGGCCGCGCTGACCGTTCCGTCGGCGTGGAGCATGACCGAGTGCTTGAGTCCTACGGCGATCTGGATGATATCGTCCGTCTCGGGGAGCTTCTCGCCGAGATCGTATCTCGAGCCGGGGAGCAGGCAGACGGTTCCGTCCTTGCGCAGGATAAGCGTATGGAACTCGTTCGTCGCTACGGATACCGCGTCTTTTATGTCTGTTCCGGCGATCTCGCCGCCGCTTATGACAAAGAGCTCCTTGTAAACTGCGACGGTGCGGTTGTGATAGGCGCGCTTCTGCTCGGCGGTCAGGAGCGGCCAGATGACGTCGAGCGCGGCGTGGATACCGTTGTCGTCGGGCTTTATCGTGACGTCGATGCTGCCGAGGTCTATAAGCTCGGGATAGCGCGTTGAGAAATAGATCAGCGAGGAGCTGTCCTGACTCTGCTTTGCGTAGGCGATGATCGCGTCCGCGATCTCCTTTTCGCTGACGCTGAAGCTGTTCACGCCGTCGAGCTCGCCGATAAATGAGATCAGGCTTTCAAAGCGGTGCTCGGAGAGGAAATGCCTGACGGCGTCGGTGAATATCGTCTGCTCGGAGCGCTCGCGGTCGTTGTCGCCGCGCAGCTCGCTGGCGACGCGCAGAGCGTTTGCAAAGTCCTCC
Source organism: uncultured Ruminococcus sp. (assembly GCA_902766575.1). Taxonomy (GTDB): domain Bacteria; phylum Bacillota; class Clostridia; order Oscillospirales; family CAG-272; genus Flemingiibacterium. The sequence continues at coordinate 14,365 of CACXED010000063.1, forward strand.
TTGTTCTCAAGGATCTTTATCATCGAATGGACGATATCCGAGAATTTGCCGTCGTCGGCAGCCATTTTGGCGACGCGGTAGGCGTTTTCGTTGATCTCTCCGGTCGCCGGGTCGACGACGCTCTGAGCGGCGTAGTCGATGATCTTGTCGGTGAACGGAGTCGGCGCTCCGGAGGCGTAGACATAGGACTGCTCGATATCCTTGCTTTCAAAGTAATATTCCGACGCTCTGACGCAGACGAGCTGTCTGAGCCCGTCGTAACCCTTGTCGAGGGTCAGCTTGTAGGCTTCGTTGAAGCGGTTCTGATCCATCAGGGTGTCGGCGGCTTTTTTCGCGTCGGTGTAATTGAAGATATACACGCCGCCGATGACCTCGATTATCAGCGAGAAGAATATGACCGTCAGTACGACTGCGAGACGACGGCTGTTGACCGGCCGCTTTTTCACCGGTTGTGGCTTTGCCTGAGCCGCAGGCTCCGGAGCGCTGACGGCGACCGGCTCGGGCCTGTCCGTAAAGTCCGAGAGCTGATATG
>CACXED010000064.1 GCA_902766575.1 uncultured Ruminococcus sp.
AAGGCGGTGCAGCCTGTGCCTCAGACACCATCAGAAGCGCGGAGAAATATGCCCGACGGCTCTGTCAGACGGCAGTCCGACCGCGATCCCGATACCAACGAATATTTTTCATCGGTGGCAAAGCGCTTCCGATTCGCCAAATATGTGACCTTCCTGCTGCTGATCGTTTTTGTGATTTCCACCATCGCGTTCAACCGCAGCGAGATCACCGTCGAAAATCTCCAGTATCTGATGAAATTCATCAGCTTTACCAATACCGAGACCACTATTTCCGCTCCGAAGATCAGCTATTCCTCGGGCGACAAGATAAGACTCGAGCTCTTTCTCGGCGACCTCTGTTACCTGTCGCCAAAGGGCTATTATCTTTACGACTCCAAGGGCAATACCATCATGACCGAGCAGATCAAATACAACGACCCGATACTCCGTACAAACGGGAAATACGCGCTCTGCTACGACCTCGGCGGCGCCTCGTACTCGGTGTTCAACACCTTTTCGCGGCTGACCTCCGGCTCGGCGGCATATTCCATCAACGACGCGGATATTTCCTCGACGGGCAGCTTTGCCATCGCGACCTCCACCCGCGAATACCGCACCTCTGTCGAGGTCTACGACTCGGACTTCAAGCTCGTAAGCCGTATCCTCCGGGAAAACTGGCTCACCGACGTCAAGCTCAGCCCGGACGGCAAGGAGATCGCCGTCATGACTATCGGCAGCGAGAACGGCAGCTTTGTCACCACAGTCGATCTCATCACGATCGGTCACGACAGCGTGAGGAAATCCGCGTCCCTTGGCGGGATCGGATATTCGCTTTTCTATATGGACGGCGGATTTTCGATTGTTTCGGACGAGGGAGTCGCGTTCCTCGATTCGGATCTCGGGCTCGTCAGTCAGATAAAAAGCGGCTCCACGCTCGTCATGACCGACTGCTCGGATAAGTATCTCACCTGCATCTACACCAGCGGTATCATCGGCAACAGCTACAGCATGACGGTCAGAGACGCGACCGGCAGACTCGTCTACGAGGGCGAACTCGACGGAAAGCTCGCCGCTGCCGCTCACGACGAGACCGGAGAATACATATTCATCCTCGCCGGAGACCGCGTGACGCGGATAAATCTCGTGAACCGCAAGGTGGGCAGCGTTCCCGTGGAGTCCGGAGGCTTTGACGTCCTGCCTCAGAGCGCCGACTCCTTCCTGCTCGCAATGAACAACTACGCGCTCACCTGCGAGCCCGGCGATTTCGGCGAGCAATATTTTGACGCGGAGGGTTCAAATGAGCCTGTTTATTGATATAATCATAATACTCGCGGCGATTGCGGCTGTCTATTCGGGAATAGTCAAGGGCTTTGTCAAATCGGTGATGGGCTTTGTATCGCTGCTGCTCGCGATAGCCGCGGCGTTCGTATTCTACCCGACGGTGGGCGGAATATTTGAGGAAAAGTTCGTCTCGGGCTGGGTCAGCGGAATTGTCGAGACCTCGCTTTCCGACCTTATCGGCACCGGAGAGCAGCAGCTCGAGCTTTCAAAGATCCTCGCCGACCGTCCCGAAGCGCTCACCGAAGTGGCGTCCCGGTTTGGTTTTGACCTCGACGAGCTCGACGAATACTACGCGGGGCTCAGTTCCGGCAGCGACAGCGAGGCTATAGGCAGTCTCGCAGAGCATATCGCGTCTCCGACCGCTCACGCGGTGAGCTGCGTTCTCGCGGCGATAGCGGTGTTCTTAGCGGCGCTGATCGCGCTGAAGCTGATCACCTTCATTCTCGACCTGATCTGCCGTCTGCCGGTGCTGTCGACGCTGAACAAGCTGCTCGGGCTGATATTCGGAGTCGGAAGCGCGGCGGTGATGGCATGGATCATCGCGAATATGTCGGTCGGGCTGATACGCTCGATGAACGCGGTAAAGCCGGATATCTTCAACGAGTCGGTGATAAACGGCTCGGTGATCGTGAAATTCTTCTGCGATAATTCACTGATCATATTCAAATAACGCAAATCTCTCAGCAAAGGAGTAATTCAATATATGGAAATGTGTGCAAGATGCCACAAGCGGATCGCTGTGGTATACGTCACAAAAATTGAAAACGGTCAGACAGTTACCGAGGGAATATGTCTGAAATGCGCAAAGGAGCTCGGCATCAAGCCGGTCAACGATATTCTCGACAAAATGGGCGTCTCGCCCGAGGATATCGACGAGATCTCGGACAACCTCACGACCGACATGATTCCCGGTCAGGATAACGGCCCGGATCAGGGCGACAACGGCGGAGCTCCGGCAATCGACATCGGTAAGCTCTTTTCAAACATGAACTTCGCCGGAGGTCAGCAGTCCGATCAGACCGAAAAGCCCAAGACCGAGAAAAAAGCTCAGGAGAAGAACTCAAAGCTCAAATTTCTCCCGATCTACTGTCAGAATCTCTGCGACAAGGCGGCTTCCGGAAAGCTCGACAGGATAGTCGGCCGCGACCGCGAGCTCACCCGCGTCATTCAGATCCTCTGCCGCAGACAGAAGAACAATCCCTGCC
>CACXED010000065.1 GCA_902766575.1 uncultured Ruminococcus sp.
CGACCGGCTCGGTGACGGTGTCTTTCTGAGAGGGAGCCGTGGTGTCGGTTCCGCTCCCGGCGCCGCCGCAGGCCGCGAGCGACGCGAGCATGGAGATAAGGAGAAGCGCTGAAATCAGTTTCTTTTTCATGTTTTTTTCATCCTTTTATAAAATATTTTTTAATCAATTGAAGTAGGCGCCGTAGCCTCTCAGCTTTTCACGGAGTATTCCGACGTCGAGCGAGTGGGCGCTGACTCCGCTTCCGGCACAGAGAGCCGCGGCGATACCGGCAGCCTCTCCGGTGGTGAAGCAGTTGGGCATGACTCTCACCGAGCCGAGGATCCGGCGGTCGCAGGAAATCGCACGTCCCGCGACGAGCAGATTGTCAAGACCCTTGGGGACGAGACAGCGATAGGGAATACCGTGTGATTCTCCCTTTCCGAAGCGCGCGCAGAACTTTGAGTCGGGGATCCCGGCGGCACGGTCGCGGGCGATCTCCTGCGGCGTTCTGTGGACGTCGAGATAGTAGCAGTTGCGCGCTATCTCGTCGGGGAAGGTCGCGCGGGAGAGGTAGTCCTCGGCGGTCAGCGTGTAGTCGCAGACAATCCGCCGCGACTCACGGATGCCCATCAGCGGCGCGGTCGCGAGCACAAAGCAGTCCCTGAAAGCCTCGGGATAATACTCGGCGAGAGCCTTTGCGACGGCGTGAGCTTTCTTTCTTCCGGTCATATAAGCGTCCGAGAGCGACTCCGGGTCGGTCGCGTCGAAGGGCGGTAGATGCCCGGCGTTGAAGCCGACCGCCCCGTTTCCGATCTTGTTGTTGCAGAAATGCGCGTCGGTGATATCGGGATATCTCGGATCCTCTGCTATTTTGTGTATCGGAGAGGCTGGATTGGCGTTGTGCAGACGGATACCGTGAGTGTAAGCGCTGTCATCCACGCCGCCGAGCTCAAAGCAGTGGGTCGAGAGCTGTACCGCGGTCTTATCGCCGCTGCTGCCCTGCTCAAACCCGGCTCCGGCAAAGGCGGAGAGGTCGCCGTCTCCGGTGCAGTCGACATAGACCTTAGCCGAGTACGCGGTCAGCCCGGACTTGTTGGTCACGATCAGAGCATTGATACGTCCGTCCTCCGCTTCGACCGCCGATAGCGTCGTCGCGAACATGACCTTTACTCCGAACTCGCGGGTCAGATCGTCGTAAATGAGCTTCATCGCCTCCGGATTGATCGGCACCCAGTTGACCTGCTCCTCGTCCACAAATGGAGTTTCGGCTTTTCCGGCCCTGAGTATCCGCTCGGCGAGACCGCGGTAGACGATCTTCTCGCCGTCCGAAAAGGGACACCATGCCGGAACCATTCCCATAGTGCTCATACCGCCGAGCGCACCGGTCGCTTCGATGAGAAGCGTTTCAGCTCCCTCGCGTCCCGCAGCACAGGCAGCCGCGACTCCGGCAGGACCTCCGCCGACGACAATGACGTCGTAGCCGTCAAAGTACGCAAGCTCGCGTGATTTCATCAGAAAACCTGTTTTCAAGTTATCATCTCCCTCCATGAGTTACCTTTATTATAGCATCAAAAATCCCGGGCGCGCTATCATATTCTGAAACATTTTTTGTATAAATCGAGACATTTATCTTGATTTTTTTATGATCATGTGCTATAATTTCTATAAGAAAACAGTGTGATAAAGGAGGCGGACAGAAATGGAGAGCAGAAAGATCCCTTTCCGCGAGGTCGTACCCAGACTGCGCTCGGTATTCAAAGCCGGGAACACTCAATTTGACGAAGAATACACCCACGAAAAGATCTCCTACACCTATCGGGTCTTTATTATAACGTCGGGGAGCATGACTGTCCGCATTGACGGCAAGGAGAAGCTCTGCTCGGCTGGAGACACGGTTTTCCTCTGTCCGCGGCAGCAATATTCCACGGTTTTCCATCCGCCGTCCTTTGAGTGTATCAATATCGCCTTTGATATGTCGTTGGGTACGGCTGATAGCGAAAGCGGGCTTGGATCGGCATATGAGCCGGTCGATAGGATATTTGTCCAGACGTCGCTGACCCCTTCGCCCGATCTCTACGCGGAAAATCTCGAATTTACCGATCTTCCGGTGTTCAATTCGTCGTTCATACTCAGCGGGATACCGGCTGTGACCGACCGCGCGCTGAGCATTTACGAGCTTTCGGGCGGAAAGGATCTTTTCGCGGGACTGAGGATCAATTCGGCGCTGCTCGCTCTGATCGCCGATATCGCGGAGTACGCTACCGGAGCGAAGAACAGCGTCAGGAACGAGCTCGCACGTCGCGTGCTCGACTACATCGACGAGCATTGCTGCGAGGGGTTGACCTGCGCTTCGATAGCCGCGGCGTTTTCATATCATCCGAGCTATATCAACCGGATCGTGCGCAGCTACACCGGCTTCTCTCTGCACGATTATATCACCCGACGGAAGATTCAGGAGGCGACGAGGCTGCTTATCGAGACCGATCTTTCGATGACCGAGATAGCCTATCGCCTCGCGTTCTGCGACAGCAGCCACTTCAGCAAGGTATATTTCGAATATACCGGACTCAGACCCTCCGACGTCCGGAAAAGCAACGCGTCTATCTGAAAAAACGCCTCGCAGCGGGTATCTTCCGAACCCGCGCAGAGGCGTTTTTAATTATTCAGATGATATTATTTCAGGGTCTGAGCCGACCGTCGGTCTCGGCGATATAGGCTCCGAGCTTTTTCGCGCGCTCGGCTTCCTCCGGCTTGGTCAGAAGCCAGACGCCGAGCTTACCGATTTTCTTGATAGCCGCGGCGGAGGCTTCGTTGACTGGCGGAGTTGTGTTCCACGAGGTTGTCGCGTTGTCGAAGCGCATCCAGACATAGAGCCGCTCAGGTTTTACGAGCTTTGCAAGCTCGGACAGGCTCTCGTCGTTCACAGTGCCGTCGAAGTGGACAAAAGCGTCGGGGAGCCTTTCGAGCAGGGCTTTCACCTGTTCGATCGAGTAGCAGGTGAAGCCGCAGACCGCGTCCGAGCTTTCGACAGCGGAGAACAGAATCTCGCGCTGCTCGGGAGTGTGCGACCATAGCACATTGTCGAATTTGAGCGGTATTCCGGCTTCTCCGGCGAAATCGAGCACCTCCTCGAGGGTAGGGATCTTCTCGCCCTTGAACCGCTCGCCCATGTAAATTCCGGCGTCAAGCTCGCGTATCTCGTCGAGAGTCAGCGAGTCGGCGCGGGTCTCCTTCTCGAGCTCCGAGCCGTCGGCGAGCCTTGCCGTGCGGTTAAGCGTAGCGTCATGGAGAAAGATGCACTTATCGTCGGCGGTGAATTTGGTGTCGAGCTCGATCATGCTGTAGCCGAGCTCCTTTGCCGCGCGGAAAGCCGCAAGCGTGTTCTCGGGATATTCGTTTGAAACGCCGCGGTGAGCTTCGAGGGCAACATTCTTTGGTTCCTTGTTCATTGTGTTTTCACTCCTTATGATTTGATTCCTTCAGCCGTGCTCAAACTGCGAGAGGACGTCGGCAAGCTGAGTCTCGACCTTGGTTTTCCACGAGTCGAGCATAGCGGTAAGCCCGTAGTTCTTCGCCGCCATCTGATTGTAAATAGCATCGCTGAATTCGGTGCCGATTATTTTGATAACATAGGAAATGCTGTTGTGGATGACGTCGAGCATCTCGATCGAATCCTCGTCGCGGGTGGTTTTGCCCTTGAGGACGGTTTCATAGTAAGCTGGGAGCAGAGTTTGGTGCGACTGATATGCAAGCTCCTCCATAGCCGCTCCGGCAAATTCGAGGTCTTGTACAGTTACCGGAACGATCATCGCGTGAGCGTTCGGGCTGACGTTCCAGTAGCTCTCCTGCTCCTCGTCGTACTTCGGAGCGGGGAGGATTCCGAAATCGGTCTTCATCTCGCGGAGCTGAGACGCGGAATTCAGTGAGTTGACCCAGAAAAGCGACTGACCGTTCATAAACATCTTCTGCGGATCGCCGCCGAGCAGAGTGAAATCGTCCTTAGTCATGAGGTCGAGTACGCGGGTGTAGATATTCTGGAACTGCTCGGTGAAGCAGTAGAAATAGGGATCGCCCTTATCGTTGATTTTGACGATTTCCGCGTCCGAGCCGGTGAGCAGAGCTTCGCCGAGACCGATATAGCCCCAGTTGACGATTCCGACACGGTCGTTGCTGTCAATAGAACCGTCGCCGTTGAGGTCGGAGACAGCTTTCTTTGCGCATTGCTCAAAGAGGTCGATAGTCCATGTGCCGTTTCGAACCGCGTCATAGAGGTTTTCGAGCTTGAGGTCGTCGGCAAGCTCCTTGTTGAAGAATACGGCGCGGCAGTTCTCGGTCTGAGTGAAGATGTGGTCGTTGAACGTGTAGTAGAGCTGTCCCTCAAACGAGAGCTTGTCCTCGGCGTTGTGATCCCACCAGACCTTTGAAAGGTCGATGTTCGGGATTTCGTAGAAATCGATGCAGTAGCCCTCTGTGACAAGCCCCATAACATTCGTGAGATCGACATAGGTCACGTCGGCGAAATCGTCCATCGCGGCGATATTGTTCTTAATCTACGAGAGCGTGCCGTCGGTGACTTCGATTGTGATGCCGAGCCTATCCTCGGTGTCGGAGCAGCGCTTGCGCAGCGCGTCGTTGAGCGTGTCGCCGGTCATTTCCTCGGGATAGATGTCGGTTGTGGTGTATTTACCCTCATTGTAATATCCGTTAAAGATGCGATAGGTCTTGCCCCTGTACTTGTCGGTAGCCTCGGGCGGGATTCTTGACAGATCCTCGGTCACGACCGCAGTCGTTTCGTCAGAACCACCGGAAGCGGAGGTTTCGTTGGGCTGCTTTGACGATGTGTCGCCGCAGGCGCAGGTCGTCGCTAATATCGCGGCGAGCAGGAAAATCGAGATTTTGCGTTTCATTTGGTATACCTCACTTTTTTTATTTTTCGGTGATGATTACACCGTTTTTGATATTATTGATATCCTCGGCTCTCGGCGGCTGAGTTCCTTCGAGCAGGCAGGCAGCCGTTCCGTATGCCGACGCGAGCCGCAGAGCCTCGACGCCTTCGATGCCTTTAGAATACGCCGCGATAAAGCCCGCGATCGAGCTGTCGCCCGCGCCTATCGTCGATACAGCGTCGATTTTCGGCGGCTTTGAGCGGTAAACTCCAGTGCCGCAGACGAGTAGCGCTCCGTCAGCTCCGAGACTGACCATGACGTTGGCAATTCCGTCCGCGTGGAGCTTCTTCGCTTCGGAGATCATTTCTTCCTCGCCGAGCTTTCCGAAATAGGCTTCGAGCTCCTCGCCGTTCGGCTTGATGAGCCACGGCCTGATTCTCCTCAGCGCGTCGAGCGGGATCGACTTCGAGTCGATGACAATGAGCGCGCCGCGTTCGCGGAGCTTCACGAGAAAACGCTCGGCGGCTTCCTCTCCGATACCTCCCGGCAGACTTCCGGTGAAGGTCACGACGTCGCCCGGTCTGACGTCGAGCTTCGACTCAACCTCATCGAGCAGGGAAGAACCGCACGAAAAGCCCTTGAACGAGAGTCTCGTCTCAACCGGCGGCTCATTGTCGATGCCAAGCTCCGGGTGTATCGTGATGTTCTCGCGGATTCTTCCTGGAACGGTGAGCTCGGTGAAGCTCAGCCCGGCTTCGCGCAGACCCTCGCGGAACTCAGGCGCGTTCTCACTTCCGAGAACGGCGAGCGCAGTGTTTGCAACGCCGTTTTTGCTGAGCGCGCGGGAGATGTTGATGCCCTTGCCGCCGACGTCGCGCGTCACCGACGAGGCTAAATTCTCGCGTCCGGCGCAAAACTCCCTGATCGAGACATGAATGTCGAAGGCGGGATTGAGAGTAAGTGTGGTAATCATTGTTGCATAACACCTGTTATCTTATTTTGAGAACTCAGCGAGCAGATATTCCTCCGCCGCTTTGCACCAGAGACCGCCGTTCTCGCCGACGATCCGGTCGAGCTCGGCGAAGCGCCTGTCGGTCTTTCCGAGCTCTGCGAAGTCGTCGAGCGAGGTCAGCGGCAGCTCGAGATGCGTGTAGCAGAGCTTCTTTGCGCCGTTCGGCTTCTCCATCGCGAAGATCGTGTCGGCATAGGCGTTCAGCCCGAGTATGTGCGAGACCATTATCGACGGGTCGATCACGCCGTCCTCGATGAGCCTTATCGTGTCGACCGTGTCCTCGGGTATCGAGCCCGCGGTGCCGACGATGTGTATTCCGTCGTAGTGAATCCGGTAGAGATTTATCCCGGCGGTCAGCGAATGGTCGGCGGGGCCGGCGAAGAAGTTGATGCAGCCGTCCTCCGCGGCGATCTCTCCGGCGAGCGTGAACAGCCCTCCCACCGGGACCATCACGAATATGTCGTCAAAGCCGCCGTCCGAAAGCTCGCGCAGCATCATCGCCGGGTCATCGACGTTAGAAGTGTTCACATAGACGAGCCTTGCGCCCGACTCCGCAGCTTTTTCGACCGGATAGCGGCGCTTTGCCAGCTCGAGCCGCTCTGCGTTGATGTCGACGACCGCGACGAGCGAGGATTTCGCGTAAGACGCCGCGAGAGCCGCAGCCGCGAGTCCCATCGGTCCGGCTCCGCCGAGGATCGCCAGCTTTCCTCCGACCTTGGCTCCGTCAGTGCGGACGTAGTTCTCGTAGTCGGTGTGATAGAGCCCCTTGAAGCCTCTCAGAACGCAGCCGATCGCCTCGACGAGCGAGCCCTTGTACCAGCAGTCGCCGTCGAAAGGCAGCAGACAGCCGCGCTCGAGCACTATCTCCGGAACGAGCGCATAGGTCGCCGCTCCTCCGATATAGGGATAGGAGTAGCCCGGGTCGTGACCGTTTTCGAGCTTGAGCGCGGGCTGAATGATCACCCGCTGACCGACTTTCCATTTATCGGTGAGATTTTTTCCGACCTCGATGATCTCGCCGCACATTTCGTGGCCGATAATGACCGGATTTTCGGCGACGTCGTCGGGAACGCGCTTGTGAGCGGTTCCCTGTCTGACCGCCTTATAGGTCGACTGGCAGAGCGAGTCGGTCATGACGCGCATCAGCACCTCGTTATCGCCGGTCGCCGGGAGCGCAAAGCGCTCGGTTCTGAGATCGTTCGCGCCGTAAAGGCGCACCGCGGTTGTTTCCATATATAAATTTACCTCTTTTTATTGACTTTGCAGCCTCTGTGTGCTAAAATAATCATATCATAATTCAGCGGATCAGTCAAGCATCGCCGATAATATTGATAAATGATCATAATATCCCGGCAAAGCGATCACAAACGATCATAAAAGGAGCTACTCAAATGACTATAACCGATCGTCAGCAGCTTATACTCAACGTCCTCGCCGAGAACAAGAACAGCTCGGTCAGGGAGCTCGCCCGGATGCTCTATGTCAGCGAACCGACCGTCCGGCGCGATCTCACCGAGCTTGAGGAGCGCGGGCTCGTCACCCGGGTCTACGGAGGCGCGCACCTGACAAAGGAGCGGTGCTCTGCCGACTCCGAGATACCCTTCTTCCTGCGTGAGAACGAGCGCTCTCCGGCGAAAATCGAGATGGGACGGCGAGCCGCGTCGCTGGTCAGGGACGGAATGGTGCTGATGCTCGACGGCTCGACGAGCGCCTACAACATCGTGCCGTTTCTGACGCCGTTTAAGGATCTGATCGTGATCACGTCGGGAGCCAAGACCGCGCTGGCTCTCGCCGAGCTGAACATCAACACCTACTGCACCGGAGGAAAGATGATAATCCATTCGTTCTCCTACGTCGGCGAGCAGGCCGAGAGCTTTGTTAAGCGGATCTACGCCGATATCCTGTTTTTTTCCTGCCGCGCGCTCTCCGACGACGGACGGATGACCGACGTCTCGGTGGAGGAGGTCGATCTCAGGCGGGCGATGCTCGGCTGCGCCGCGAAAAAGGTGCTGCTCTGCGACAGCTCAAAGCTCGGCAAGATCTGCTTTTATAATATGGGAACGCTTGACGAGGTAGACATGGTGATTTCGGATTCCGACAGATTTTCTCAATAAAAGTTTGGTTTTCGATAGTTTTGGTTTGGTTTTTGTATTGAAATTTACGCGGGTATTGTGTATAATATTCTTACAAAGTAAACAAAAAGGAGCGTATACACAATGAAAAAACTTCTTCGCGCACAGTCCGCAATGCTTGCAGCGCTGCTTCTGATCCCGGCGCTCGCCTCCTGCGGAGGAAACGATCCCGTAAACGACGTCACCACGTCGGGCGGCGATCTTCCGGGCTCCGACGAGACCACTACAGCTGCCGACGACTCGGTAAAGCCGCTCGAGAGCCGCAATCTCGGCGGAAAGGATATCAACGTCCTCATCCGCTCGGAGTGGAGCTACGAGTTCATGGTCGACGAGGAAACCGGCGACTCGGTCTCCGACGCGATCTACAGGCGCAACACCGCGGTCGAGGATAAGTACAAGTGCAGTCTGAACTTCATCGACTTCGCCGGAAACTGGGCTAACCACGAATCCTTTACAAACACGATACACAACTCGGTGCTCGCGGGCGACGGAGCCTACGACTTCATCGCCGGATATCAGGCGGTGCTGACCACCAATATCCAGAACGGCGACCTGATGAATCTCTACGACGTTCCGAATCTCCGGCTCGACGCGCCGTGGTGGACTCAGGAGGGCGTTGAAGCGCTGACCTACAACGGGAAGTGCTTTGAGGTCGGCGGAGATATCGTCGTGTCGGTGCTCGAGGGCATCAACTGTATGTTCTACAACAAGCGTCTCGCCGAGGAGCAGAAGCTGCCCGATCTCTACGACCTTGTCCGCGCCGGAAAGTGGACGCACGAAAAGTTTGCCGAGCTGACCAAGGATATTTATGAGGATCTCGACAACAGCGGCAGCAAGACTATCAACGACAAATACGGTCTGCTGATGCAGCAGTATTACATCCGACCCTATGTCGTCGTTTACGACACGCCGACCATCTCAAAGGACGGCGAGCTCGTCTGGTACAACGAGCACACGCTCGACGTCATTGACAAGCTGATCGCGCTGTTCACCACCGAGGACGTGTTCTATACCGACGCTACGGCTGACGCTGTCAGCGCGGCTTGGGCGAACGGAAACGCGCTGTTCATCACGACGATGCTCGGAACCGCGGCTCAGCTCCGCTCGATGTATGACGATTTCGGAATAATCCCGATGCCGAAATTCAACGAGGATCAGGAGGGCTACTACACGACGACCAAGAACGAGGTCTCGATGATCTGCGTTCCCAAGACCGCTCCGGATCCCGACGTATCGGGCTTTGTGATCGAGGCTATGTGCCGCGAGTCGACCGACACGGTTGCCAAGTCCTTCTATGAGACGGCTCTCAAGGGCAAGTACGTCCGCGACGAAAATTCCGCCGAGATGATCGACCTCATCAGAAGCGGTCTGACCTTTGACTTCGGCTGGGTCGCGTCGATGTCGACCGGAGTTTCGGGCGCTACCTATGAAAATCAGGTAAAAGCCGGATCGAACACCTTTACCTCGTGGTTCGCAGGAGAGGAAAGCTCGATAAGAGAAAAGATCAGCGCTTATCTTGCGGCTTATGAATAAAATTCATCGGCGGGGCTGGGGAAACCTGTCCCGCCGACCTTCTATGGAGGATTATCCGCTTTGAAAAGAATCAAAACACTAATTATCGGCACGACAGCGCTGGCCTGCGGAATGGCGTCGGTGCTCGGAGCTGACTGCCTTGTGGTATCTCGCGATTCCTCAGCCGGAGCCGAGTTCGCCGACGCTATGAACGCC
>CACXED010000066.1 GCA_902766575.1 uncultured Ruminococcus sp.
GTTCAAATTCGACTCCAAAGCGATCCATAACCTTTCCGTTGCGTCTGTAAATTGCGTCGTTGACGAGGTCTCCGGTCTCCTCCTCAGCCTCAAATTCATATTTGTAGTTCGAGCGGTACATCAGGGTAAAGGTCTTGCCGTTATAGTTCATCTCGGGCAGATCGTCGCTGACCGCGTCGCGTCCGGTGACAGCCGGAGTGGTTTCGCCTGTAGTGTCGGAGGAAGCCGAGGTATCCTTGCTGACGTCATCCACGGTTCCGCCGCAGGAGGGCAGCATCATCGCCGCGAGCATAAGGCAGATAAGCTGTGTAAGTCTTTGCTTTTTCATTCTTTAATATTTCCTTTCGTTTTAATATAGGCCTATTGGTGCTATTCATTATATATTATACTCCCCCTCCCCCTAATTTGTCAATAGTGACGATGCAACAATTAAAATAAATTCCTGCTGATATTTTGGGCAATCAGCTTGCCCGGATTCCCATCATCTCGCCGATTTTTGTGACGATGAGCTGCAAGCAAAAATGCGGAACGCAAGTGCGTTCCGCATTTACGATTCTTATTCGGCCGCCTGAACAGCCTCGACCGCATTTTCGGGTTCGGGTTCGGGTTCGGGCATCTCGGGCAGATACTTGATCGGGTTCACGGTAGTCGTTCCGGTGCGCACCTCAAAGTGAAGATGCGTGCCGTAAGCCGCTCCGGTGTGACCCATCTCGCCGATCTGCTGTCCCTGATAGACCATATCGCCTGCCGAGACGTACAGCTTCTGCATATGCGCGTAGAGAGTCACAAGCTCGCCGTCGTGGAGTATGCGCACCGAGTTTCCGTAGGACGGAGTAAAGCCCGCCCAGACGACCTCTCCGCCGTCCGACGCATAGATCGGATCGCCGTTGTCGCCCGGAAGATCGATTCCGAGATGGAAATCGTATGAGCCGTAGAGATCGCGTCCGCCGTAGCCCGAGGAGATCCCCTCCTTGGCAGAGCAGGGCCAGATGAAGCTGCCGGTGGGAACGGCTTCGGGTATCGGCTTTGAGCCGACTCTGACCACCTTATTTACGACCGGAGTGATTATAGTCTCGGACAGCTCGCTGCGCATGAGCTCGCGTCCGGAGATGTCGCTTTTTATCTCGTAGGTGACTGTTCTGAAGCCGTCCGAGCCCTCGCAGAGCACCTTTTCGGTTCCGACAAAGCTGTCGGGATCGTCGATGTATTCGGTTTCGTAGAGCACTACCTCGTCAACCGTCTCGGTGGAGACAAGATAGTAGGACAGCGCAGGCGCTTCCTCCGGCACGTCGGCAAAGGTCACGGCGCGGGTGAGTCCGTAGTCCACGTCGGGATCCGAGACCTCATCGGGCGCAAGCGACGCTAAAGCGCTGAACGCTCCGATCCTGACCGTCTGCTCCGGGACAGGCTCGGACTCGGGCTCATCATCGCAGAGCGGATTCAGGAGCTCGTTGATCTCGTCCATGCCGAGTATATATTCTATCGGGCAGAACTGACGCTCGATCGAGAGGTGATTTCCGACCTCCACACGGTCATAGCCGTCGCCCGCCGATTCGAGCAGCTCGTCTCCGATGCCGCCGATCAGCGCGCGGAGCTCGTCCGCGTCGTCAGCCGCTGCGGTCATTACGCCGTCGACGTAGAGCATATTGCTGACGCGGTACTCGTCCGCGACCGCCGATTCGACCAGAGCCCTGCAATCCTTTGAGGTCAGGTACTCCGGATCCTTGGCGTAGGCGACGCCGTAGGTGACGCGGGAGCCGAGGATACAGTACTCTCCGACGCCCTCGTATATTTCGTTTTCGACGGCAGTCACAGCGCCGGTCATGACATCGCGGGATTCGATATAGCCGACCGGCTCGCCGTCGACAAAGGCCTCGATCACGATATCGTAGGATAGTATTTCAGCGATATAAAGAGCGGCGGCAATCGCGATACAGAGCGGGAGGATGAGGTCGAGCGCCCATCCGAAAGCCCTGCGCCTGCTGCCGCCGGACGATGTTATTTCTGACATCCGAACATCTCCATGCGTGTATTTTTGACCAAAAAGGTTACGTCGAAATGTTAAGCTGTATATATTATAACCTCTCAGTTAGAAAAAATCAAGTGTATTTCTGAATTTTGTACAATTTGCCAAGGAACTTTTTTCGATCAGCCCTTGCCGACCGGCTGAAAATATGATATAATAATGTTAAACGGCTCTGTTTTTCACAGATATCCGCTGAATCATTAAAAACCGAGGTAAACATAAATGGCAGAACTCAGATGGAATCCCATGATCAAAGACTGGGTGATGGTCGCTTCCAACCGTCAGAACCGTCCCCAGATGCCCAAGGACTGGTGCCCCTTCTGTCCCGATCCCAGCGACAAGAACCCGAACAAAAAGGTTCCCGATAACTTCGAGGTGCTCGAGTACGACAACGACTTCCCCGCGCTCTCTCAGAATCCCCCGGAGCCCGACGACGTCGCCACCGATTTTTATAAGGTGAGAAAGTCTCACGGCAAGTGCGAGGTCGTCCTCTACTCTCCCGATCACTACGGCACGCTCAAGGAGCTCTCCGACTCCCATATCCGCAAGCTCGTCGACCTCTGGGTCGAGCGCTTCAACGTCATGAAGTCCGATCCCGAGATCAAGTATGTTTTCATCTTCGAGAACCGCGGCAACGAGGTCGGAGTTACCATGCCTCATCCCCACGGTCAGATCTACGGCTACCCGATGCTCCCCAAAAAGATCGAGCTCGAGCTCGACGCCGCTAAAGAGCACTTTGAGGAGAACCACGAGTGCATCTTCTGCCGCATGAATAAGGAAGAAAACGACTGCG
This sequence comes from uncultured Ruminococcus sp., assembly GCA_902766575.1. Classification (GTDB taxonomy): domain Bacteria; phylum Bacillota; class Clostridia; order Oscillospirales; family CAG-272; genus Flemingiibacterium. Next base: position 2,820 of record CACXED010000066.1, read on the forward strand.
GACTCAGAATCGTCCACGAGAACGAGGATTTCGTCGCGTATATTCCCTTCTTCGCCGACTACGCCTACGGGATCTACATCGTAGCCAAGTCCCACAAGCCCACCATCGCCGACTTCAGCGACCGCGAAAAGGACAACCTCGGAAAGATGATCCGCGACATCTCGGGAATGTACGACACGCTTTTCCCCGAGCGCCCGATTTTCCCCTATATGATGTGTATGCACAACGCCCCGGTCAACAACGAGGACGAAAAGTACAAGGGGCTCGAGGAGTTCTATCACTTCCATATCGAGATGTACCCGCCGCTCCGCGCCGCTAACAAGCAGCAGTTCATGGCGTCGAGCGAGACCGGCGTCTGGGCTCACTGCAATCCCACCGCTCCCGAGGAAAAGGCGCAGGAGATGCGCGAGGCTCTGAAAAGATATCTCGACTCCAAGGCCGACCGCTCGTAAATCCTAAACAGACACAAAAAAAGCCGTGACTTCAGGTCGCGGCTTTTTGCAATGACATAAAAATCGCTTGACAACCGCATAATAATATGCTACAATAATATAATAAGCATAATCGACCCGGAGACGCTTTTTCCGGACCCGAGCGAAAGGGGTGTCATACATGAGCGGCAAGCCCACAAGCCTTGATGATATAGATAATTTCTGGGATCTCGAAAGCCTGCTCCCGCAGAAGCGTCAGGTGGAGCCGAACCGCGCGGTCAATACTGATACGGTCGAGATCGAGCTCGGCGGCGCGGAGCTGCCGAAAAGCCGCTTCGGAGGCTCTCCGATACCTCAGAAGCCCAAGGACGCTCCTCCTCCGCGTCCGGCTGACGAGGCGCGCAGGCTCCGGGAGCTCGCTATGCGCACCAGGGCGAAGCAGAACGAGCCGCGTCCACTCGACCCCTATCTGATATACGAGCCTGAGAGCAGCATAATCAAAAAGGTCTCGGTCGCGAAATGGCCGACGCGCTACACCTTTTACGACAAGTTCCGCGCCGACGCTCACCGGCTCTGGGAGCGCGAGTCGGGCGAATGTGAGCCGGTCTCGTTCTTCTCGTATATCCCGCAGTACAATCAGCTCTCCTACGCGCAGCTCAAATGGTATCTCTACTGGCGCGGTCAGGCGCGGAGCGGAAATTTCCTGCCCGCCGACTACAGCTATATCCTGCTGTTCATCTACGAGATGCTCAACTGCCCCGATCTTATGCCGCCCGAGCGCGGACTCGAGCTCTTATGCGGAGTCTGGCTCGCCTACCGCCCGAAATATCCGCGCATAGACAACTACCTCTCCGAGTGGCTCTGCGACTACTGCCTTATATATCAGCTCCCCTGCCCGACCAAGGCGCTCGAGCCGATAATGCAGGCGGCGGTCTCGGCGGCGTCCTTTAAGGAGTTTTATATGGACTCGGGAAAGATACCCGACGGCGCGGCGAATATGCTCTCCTACACGTCGAACTACGACTGGAGAACGAGCCGCTACGTCACCCGCGAGAATTTCGGTATCTTCTCCGAGCACATAAACGCCGCGTTCGCTAAGGTCTCGCGCGAGCTTCTCTCTGCCGACGACGAGAGCCGCTCCGAAAACCGCAGAACGACTGTCGTCCGCGACGCCTACAGCGGAGCGCTCTGCGTCTGGGACATGAAGCGCTGCCTGACGGTCGAGTATATCTCCTGCACGCGCTCGCCGAAGTTCCGTTTTATCGTGACCGATATCATCAAGTACAGCGAGAACCGGGTCAGAGCGGCGCTCGGCATAAAGCCGCGGCTCAAGGTCGATTCGCTGACCGAGGAAATGCGGCGCTGCATCGACGAATATTTCGACGAGCATCTGCCGGTCAGAAAAGCGTCGAAAGCCAAGGCTCCCGCGCCGGTTGACGAATATGAAAAGCTCTACGAGCCCGCGAACAGTGACTTCTCGCTCGAACGCGCGCTTGAGATCGAAAAGAAGTCGTGGAGCACGACAGAGGTCCTGACCTCGTCGTTGAACGATAAATCGCCGCTATCCGACGAATCGCCGCTGAACGATAAATCGTCGCCGAACGGCGAGGAGACCGACGGCTTTATACAAAGCGAGCCGCCGAACTCCGCTCCCGAAAAGCCGGGCGCAGCCGACGCTCCCGCTGCGATTTCGGAACTTACGCGGTATGACGCGACGCCCGATCAACCGTTTGCGGACGACCCGTTTGCAGAGCTGTTTTCCGCGCTCGACAGCGACTGTCTCGACGCGCTGAAAATGCTCGCCGACGGAGACGGTCAGGCGCTGACAAAAATCGCAGCCCGGAGCGGCACGCTCGCCGACGCGCTCGCGGATAAAATCAACGAGACCGCCTTCGATATCATCGGCGACGCTCTGCTCGAGCCGTCCGGCAGCGGCTATCGGATAATCCCCGACTACGCGGAAGAACTGCGAAAGGAAAGGTAATACTGATGCCTGAAATGAATCAACGCATACCGAAGCGCATACTCTCGGGACTGCTCGCGTCGATCTCGGCGGGAGTCGTTCCGAGGATGGGCGCGCCGTATATCGCGATAGGCCGCACCGAGGAGATCGAGGCTCTGCTCTCCGACCTCGAGGCGGTCAACGACGGCGGCGGCTCGATGCGCTTTATAATCGGAAAATACGGCAGCGGCAAGAGCTTTCTGATACAGCTCGTCCGGGGCTACGCCCTCGAGCGCGGCTTTGTGACCGCCGACGCCGACCTCTCGCCCGAGCGCCGCATCTGCGGAGCCAAAGGCACGGGGATCGCCACCTACCGCGAGCTCATCAAGAACCTCGCGTCAAAATCCTCGCCCGACGGCGGAGCGCTCGCGCAGATAATCGCGAAATGGCTCTCGTCGCTCCAGTCCGAGGTCGCCGCCGAGGGTCTCGAGCCTGGCAGCGAGCCCTTTGTCACAAGGCTGACGGCTAAGATCTACTCGGTCTCGCGGGAGCTCGAGTCGCAGATCGGCGGCTTCGACTTCGCGACGGTGCTGACGACCTACTACAAGGCGTATATAAATAGCGACGAGGAGAAAAAATCCGCCTGCATGAGATGGCTGCGCGGAGAGTTCTCCACCAAGACCGAGGCTCGGAACGCAGTCGGAGCGGCGCTCGGCGGCATAATCGACGACGACAATTGGTACGAGTATATAAAGCTGCTCGCCGTCTTTTTCCGGAAGATCGGCTACCGGGGCTTCGTCGTGTTCATCGACGAGTGCGTGAATCTCTACAAGATAACCAACCGAATCTCGCGGGAGAACAACTACGAAAAGCTGCTCTCGATGTTCAACGACACGCTTCAGGGCAAGGCTGAGGGGCTCGCGCTGATATTCGGCGGAACTCCGCAGTTTTTGGAGGATCCGCGTAGAGGGCTGTTCAGCTACGAAGCGCTCAAGAGCCGCCTTTCGGACGGACAGTTCCAGAAAGCGGGCTTCAAGAATCTCATCGGCCCGGTGATAAGGCTCAGACGGCTCTCGGACGACGAGCTTTTCGCGCTGATAGCCCGGATAACCGCTCTGCACGCGCAGAACTATAACTGGCAGCCGCGCGTCACGAACGAGGACATGGCGGCGTTCCTCAAGCACTGTCTCGAGCGCGCCGGAGCCGACACGATGATAACTCCGCGCGAGATAATCCGCGACTATATGACCGTTCTGAACATTCTGCTGCAAAATCCCGACACGAGCTTCGCCGACGTGGTCGGAAGCGGCGTGGTCAGCTTAAAGCACGGCGATAACGACGAGGACGCTCCGATCGGGGACAGCGCGGACAAGCCCGGATCCGGCTCGGCAAGCCGATCCGCCGCCGACTTCTCGTCGGTCGATATCGAGCTGTGATGAACGACAACGAGATTTTCTACAGGTTCGCGCCCTTCATACGCGATTTTATCTACAACAACGGCTGGCAGGAGCTGCGCGCGGTTCAGCTCGCGGCGGCGAGAGTGATATTCGAGACCGACCACAATCTGCTCGTCACCTCGTCAACCGCGTCGGGCAAGACCGAAGCCGCCTTCTTCCCGATAATCTCGCTGATGAGCGAGGATATGCCCAAAAGCGTCGGAGCGCTCTACATCGCGCCGCTGAAAAGCCTTATCAACGACCAGTTCGAGCGGCTCGACGCGCTGCTCGACCTCTCGGGTATACCGGTGTTCCACTGGCACGGCGACGTGGCGCAGTCCCACAAGGCAAAGCTTCTGCGCGAGCCGCAGGGAATACTCCAGATAACCCCGGAGTCGCTCGAAAGCCTGCTGATGAACCGCTCGAACGACCTCGTGCGGCTGTTCGGCGACCTGAGATTCATCGTCATCGACGAGATCCACACTCTGACCGGCACCGACCGCGGAAATCAGATAATCTGCCAGCTTGTCCGGCTGGCGCGGCTGATCGGGCATATTCCGCGTCGGATAGGGCTGTCCGCGACGATAGGCGACGCTTCGCTCGCCGCCGAATGGCTCGGCGGCGGAACCGGAGTTCCGACCGACGTTCCGGTCATCGACGAGGGCAAGACGAAATGGCGGCTCGGAATGGAGCATTTCTTCATTCAGGGCGAGGACTTCGACCAGAGCCGCGACATGGCTAACCTCTCGGGCGACTCTCCCGCGCCAAAGGAGAACGGACAGTCTCCCGACAGCCCGGCAAGGGAGGATCAGACCTCGCGCGGAAAGGTCGAAATCGACCCCGGCTACGAGTATATCTACGACTGCGTGAGGAACAAAAAGGCAATAATCTTCTCAAACTCGCGCGAGGAGACCGAGTACGTCACCGCGACGATGCGCCAGATCGCCGAGAACCGCGGCGAGCCGGACAACTTCCTGATCCATCACGGCAACCTCTCCGCGTCGATACGCGAGGAAGCCGAGACGAAAATGCGCGACGACGAGCAGAAATGCGTCGTCGCCGCTACCGTCACGATGGAGCTCGGCATCGACATCGGAAAGCTCGAGCGGATAGTCCAGAACGACGCGCCGAACTCGGTTTCGAGCTTTCTGCAGCGGCTCGGACGCTCTGGACGGCGCGGAGAGCCGCCCGAGATGATGATGGTTTTCCGCGAGGAGAATCCGCTGCCGAACACTCCGCTGCCGCAGCTTATCCCGTGGGGCTTTCTGCGGGCGATAGCCATCGTTCAGCTCTACATCGAGGAAAAGTTCATCGAGCCGCCGATGGTAAAGAAGCTGCCGTTCAGCCTCGCCTTTCAGCAGACCCTCTCGACGATAGCCTCGTCGGGCGAGCTGACGCCGAAAAGGCTCGCCGAGCGAATACTCTCGCTGCCGCCCTTTTATAACATCTCAAAGGAGGACTACAAGACCCTGCTTTTAAGTATGCTCCAGAACGATTTCTTGGAGCTGACCGAGGAAAAGGGGCTTATCGTCGGGCTCAAGGGCGAGCGGCTTGTCAACAGCTTCAAGTTCTACGCCGTTTTCAAGGACAGCGAGGACTACACCGTCCGCTGCGAGTCGGACGAGATCGGCACTATCACGACTCCGCCGCCGGTGGGAGACCGCTTCGCCCTCGCCGGACGGGTCTGGGAGGTTGAGGAGCTTGACATCGCGCGCAAGCTCATCTATGTAAAGCCGGTCAAGGGCAAGATGGAGGTCTCGTGGCCGGGCGACTACGGCGAGATCCACACGAAGATATTGAAGCGTATGCGTCAGGTTTTAGCCGAGGACACCGTCTATCCGTACCTCAAACCGAACGCGCGGCACAGGCTCGAGGTCGCGAGGAATTTAGCCCGGAACACCGGCATCACCGAGCACTCGCTCGTATCACTCGGCGGGTATACGTGGTGTCTGTTCCCGTGGCTCGGAACGAGGTCGTTCAGGACGCTGAGGAAGTTCATCTCGCACAACTCGGCGAGGTACAAGATCACCAACATCGAGTTCGAGGGCTGCTACTACCTGATGTTCAAGATGGAATCGGCGAGCGACTATGAGTTCATCAAAGGGCTCTGCGAGACGGTCGAGCGCGAGGGCATCGACAAATCAAAGCTCGTGAACGTAAACGAAATGCCGGTCTTTGAGAAATACGACGATTTTATCCCCGCCGAGCTGCTCAGAAAGCAGTACGCCGCCGACAAGCTGCGCACCGACGAGGTCGCCGAGCGTCTGCCCGAGATCCTCGCCGAGTACGAGAACAGCTCAGACCGAGCCGTCCCGCTCTCTTGACGCGAGGTCAAACAAAAGCGCCCCTCCGACGAGCAGCAAAAGCCCCATCAGGACGTGCTCTAACTCGGCGGCGGCACAGAGCCGCGACTTCGCGAGCTCGTAGGTATTCATCTTTGAGAGCCTGACTGCTACGTATGTAAGCTCGAGCGCGACGAACGGCAGTCCGTACCGCAGTATCGAAATCGCGCCCGGTATGGGTTTCTTCATTGGTTATAACAATTCCTTTCATAATCTCAACTATAAATATTATACCATAACCGCGGAAAAATTTCATTGCTGAATTTCTGGAAAGGCAGGTACACAATGTTTTTTGAACCAAAAACCATAACCCTCAAGGACGGCAGAAGCGCGATCCTGCGCTCGCCCGAGCCGGACGACGCCGAGGAAATGCTTGAATATCTGCGCATGACTTCGTCCGAGACCGACTTTCTGCTCCGCTCGGCGGGCGAGGAACTGACCATGACGCTCGACGGAGAGCGCGCCTATCTCGAACGCGCCGCGGACTCGCCGGACACGCTGATGATATGCTGCTTTGTCGGAGACGACGAAGAATCGCGGGTAATTGCCGGGAACTGTGCGCTTAATTTCAACAGCCGCAGAAAAACCGCTCACCGCGCGAGCATCGGCATCGCGCTGAAAAAGGCGTTCTGGGGGCTCGGCATCGGAACGGCGCTCATGCGCGAGCTTGACTTTGCCGCCCGAAAGCGCGGAGTATCCCAGCTCGAACTCGAGTTCATCGAGGGCAACACCCGCGCCCGGGCGCTCTACGAAAAATCCGGCTTCCGCATCGCAGGAGTGCATCCGAACGCCTTTCGTATGGCGGACGGCAGCCTTGCAGGCGAATATTTAATGATCAAGGAATTGAAATAAGGAAAAGAAAATGCTCATCACCGAAAAGAGCCGCTATCTCGTCGTCCCCACATCGAGATCGGCAAAAAGGATCAAAATTTACATCAGAGCCGGGGAAAAGCTGCTTATCGACCTCGACGCGAGCGTCGATTTCAAAGCTCCCGAGACGGTTTTCTACTACGACCTCGGGCGCTTTGCCGGGCTCGATATCGAGGTCACGAGCGAGGCTGACCGGAGCTTCGGCTTCTCGGAAAAGCCCGCTCCGACGGTCGAGGACGGCAAAAGACCGCTGCTGCACTTCACCGCGGATAAGGGCTGGCTCAACGACCCGAACGGGCTCTGCCGCTACGAGGGGAAATATCATGTATTCTTCCAGCACAATCCGGTCGGACTGCCCTGGGGCAATATGCACTGGGGACACGCGGTCGGAGACAGCCTGTTCGACCTTGAAAAAAAGGGCGACGTGCTCTTTCCCGACGAGCTCGGCGATATGTTCTCGGGCAGCGCGATAGTCGATACCGACAACCTGCTCGGTCTCAAGGAGAACGACCACGACCCGCTGCTGCTGTTCTACACCGCTGCCGGAAACGGACGGGAGATATCCGCCGGAAAGCAGTTCACTCAGTGCATCGCCTACTCGACCGACGGCGGAGAGACCTTCCGCAAATGGGACAGAAACCCCGCAGTCCCGCACATCAAGGGCGGAAACCGCGACCCCAAGGTCATCCGCGACCCGAAATCGGGCGTCTATGTGATGGCGCTCTACCTCGACGGCGACGAGTACGCGCTGCTGACCTCCGAGAACCTCGCCGACTGGAAGCAGCTCCAGACCATCTCCCTGCCCGGTGACAACGAATGTCCCGACTTCTTCCCGCTGACAGACGAGAACGGCTCGACGAAATGGGTTCTGACCGGCGCTCACGACTGCTGTATCATCGGCGATTTCGACCCGGAGCGCGGGCTTGTCAACACCGGAGACGTGCAGAAGTTCGGCTTCGGGCGCGCCTACGCGGCTCAGAGCTTCAACCTCGGAGACGATTCAAGGCGTATCCGCGTCGCGTGGAACCGCTTTGCGTCAACTCCGTCGAAGAATTTCAACTGCGAGCTCGGCGTCCCCTGCGAGCTGACCCTGAAGAACGGAAAGCTGCGTATCGCGCCGGTAAAAGAGCTTGACGACCGCTTTGAAAGGGTCGAGATCAGCGAAAGCCTGCCGTCCCACGGCTTCAGACGGAAGATCACGATCCCCTGCGATATCACGCTCGAGCTTTCAAAGTCCGAGGAGCCGGTGGTCATAAATCTCTGCGGCGCAGAGCTTAAGCTCGACGCGGCGGGCGTTCTGACCGTCAATTCCGGCGAATCCATGCCGCTGCGTCTCTCGGACGGAAAGGCGGCGTTCAGGATCATCGCCGACCGGACAGGCATTGAGGTATTTGACCTTTCGGGTCTCTGCTACGGCGCGTTTGAGTTCTGTCCCAAGGGCGATATTCTGACCATCGGAGGCGAGGGCTCGCTCGACCGGCTGACTGTGAGAGAGCTCAGATGAACCGGCTGCTGATTATCGACGGACACAATCTGCACTTTCAGATCTTCTTCGGGATACGGGCGAGGCTAAAGAAAAAGCCGGGCAAGGTATCGCCCTTCGGGATCGGCTTCACCGGCGCGGTCAAGCGCATAATCCGCTGCGCCGAGCCGACTCACGTCGTCGTCATATTTGACGGCGAGCACGAAAATCCACGCCGCGCGCTCTATCCGCCCTACAAGGCGAACCGTCCCGACTACAGTCTCCTGCCCGACGACGAGAATCCCTATCTCCAGCTCCCGGCGGTTTACGCCGCGCTCGACCGGCTCGGGATCAAATATGTCGAGACCACATCGGTCGAAGCCGACGATCTGATCGCCGTCTGCACCGAGCGCTTCAGACCCGCCGCGGACATTATCGTCTGCTCCCACGACCACGATTTCTATCAGCTCCTCGGTCAGCACGTCAAGCTGATGAACTACAGCGGCAAGCAGGCGTCCTATTACGACGACAGGAACTTCCGCGAGGAATTTCATATCTCGCCGCGGCGCTACGCCGACTACAAGGCGCTGAACGGCGACAAATCCGACAACATCCCGGGCGTGCGCGGCATAGGCGCAATCACGGCGGTCAGGCTGCTGAACCGCTTCGGCGGCGTCGAGGGCATTATAGCTCACACCGACGATATCCGTCAGAAAAAGCTCCGGCGCTGCGTCGTCGAGGGCGTCGACCGGATGAGACTCAACTACAAGCTCGTAAAGCTCGGCGGAGAGCCCTACCGCTCGGTCGAGATACCCTTTACCCTCGCCGAGCTCGCCTACACGCTGCCGGAAAAGCCGCCGAGACGCGATGCTCCTGCGTCAGCTCCAAAGTCTCCGGAGCAGAACAAAAAACGCCGGCGCAGACGTCCGAAAAAGCCGCCGCAGGCTCAGCTTCCCGGGCAGGCTCAGGTTCAGACCGCAGAGCCGCCGACGGCTCCGAGCGAGGCTCCGGCTCAGGTCGCGCCCGAAGCTGCCGTCAGGGCTGACGTCCCGATCGGCTCAGCGTCCGCGCCGCATAAGAAAAAGCGCCGGCGCAGGCGCTCGAAAAAGAAGAACCGGGAGCAGGCTCAGAACCCGGCTCAGGCGTCGGAGGCAGGAAATGATTGATCCGGATATCGGTATCTCGTCTGCCTGCTTTTATCCGGACGAAACGCTCGACGCGGTGAAGCGCTGTCTGAAGCTCGGCTTCAGGAATATAGAGATATTCATGAACAGCTTCTCCGAGCTTGAGGAGCCCTATCTGAGAGAGCTCTCCTCGGTCTGTCGGAGCGAGGGCGCGCGGATAGTTTCGCTGCACCCGTTCACGTCGGGCTATGAGTATATGCTGTTCTTCTCGGCGTACCAAAAAAGAGCCGCGGATTCCTGCGAATTCTATCGGCGATATTTTCACGCAGCGGCGTATCTCGGCGCGGAGTTCACGGTCTTTCACGGCGACTCGCTGCGCGCGCCGTTCGTCGGGATGGACAGGTACTGCGAGGTTTACGCGATGCTCGCCGAAACCGCGAAAAGCGAGGGCGTGACTCTGGCGCACGAGAACGTATCCTCGGCGCGCGGAGGAGATCCGGCTTTCATGCGGGAGCTGCGCGGTCGGATCGGGGATATCAGCTTTGTTTTCGACGTCAAGCAGGCTCTCCGTGCCGGTCACGAGCCGTTTGATATGATCGACGCGATGGGCGATCGGATAAAGCACGTTCACATCAACGACTGGCGCTACGGCAACGACGGCAGTCGGGAGGACGGCTGTCGGCTTCCCGGCGCGGGCGATCTGGATCTCAGCGGCATTATCTCGCGGCTTGAGTCGAGCGGCTACACTGGACGCTACATGATTGAAGTCTACAGGAAAAATTTCGATGTTCCCGAAGATATCGCGGCGTCCGCAGAGCAGCTTCGGCGATTATATCCGCGCTTTCCGCAAAGCGTGAGCGACGCGGAACAGAGCTGCCGGTAGGCAGCGCGAGCTTGCGAGCGGCGCGACAGCGCCGAGGTTCTCCTTTGGTTTCCCGCTTCCGCGGAGCGTGAGCGACGCGGAACAGAGCTGCCGGTAGGCAGCGCGAGCGCGAGACTTATTCTGCATCGTTTATGCCGTACTCCAAACGCGAGTTTGGGAGCGGCGGCTCGCCGTCGCAAGAGGGGGGAGGGGAGTACTTTTCAGCTGCCAAAAGTAATCCCCTCCCCCCTCTTGAACTCCCCTCACCTTGCAAACGCTATTACGA
>CACXED010000067.1 GCA_902766575.1 uncultured Ruminococcus sp.
TCCCCGCGGTCGACGTACTGAACGTCAAAATCGGCGGTGTAGTCAAGTCCGAACAGATTTATCAGCCGCGAAAAGCTGAAATCCTCATCGTATTTATCGCCGAGCAGATCGAGCAGGCTCTGGTTGATCTGCATGACCCTGCCGTCCTCGGTAAAGGCTACGACTCCGTCGCGCAGATAGGCAAAGAGCGTCTCGAGCTTCTGATGCTCGCCAGAGACCTCGTCGAGCGTGCTCTTGAGCGTGTTTTTCATATAGTTGAAGGTGTCGGTCAGCGTGCCTATCTCGTCGTGGGAGTGGACGTCGATCTCGCTTGTGAAGTCGCCCTTTGCGATGAGCTTTGCGCTTCTGGTCAGGGTCTGTATCGGCGAGGTGATAGCCTTTGACAGCACGAACGCGAGGATTATCGCAAAGATCAGCCCGAACATCAGCGCCTGCAAAATTATCGCGAAAAGCCGCCAGGTGAACTGCTGCATCTCGTCCATGGAGTCGCGGATATAGATAAGACAGCTCCGCTCGCCGTTGTCGAGCTTCAGCGCGTAGTCGGCGAAATCCGAGCCGAGCGGCTGAGTGTTGATCGGCTCGCCTTTCATCGCGGCGACGAGGTTCGCGGTCTTTTTGAGCGAGCTTCCCCGCTGATCGTCCGAGCCCTCGAGATATGCGCCGTTCGCGTCGAGGATATAGAAATCCCGGTAATCGTCTATCCCGAGCACGCCGCTGTAGGAATTTAGAATATTATATTGTTCCTCTGCATAGCGTTCGCTTGACAGCGCGCCGATAAGCTCGCCTAAGAGCTGTCCGCGCTCGTCGAAGCTCCTGTCCATAGTCGTTGTGAACTGATCCATATAGAAGGTGTTGACGCTGTTTATCAGGATCGTTCCGATGACGCACATGACCGTGATCATGAAAATCACGAGTATCAGGATGATTTTGAAATACAGGCTGTTGTACATCGCTTACTTGATATAGTAGCCCATGCCGCGCTTGGTGAACAGGTATTCGGGACGTCCCGCGTCGCGCTCCAGCTTGGCGCGCAGGCGGCTGACCGTGACGTCGACGCTCGAGGTGTCGCCGTAGAAGCCCTCGTAGCCCCAGACCGCCTCTAAAAGCTGCTCGCGCGAGTAGATAGTCCCGGGGTTCTTAGCCATGAAGGTCAGGAGCTCATATTCCTTTTTGGTCAGCTCGAGCGGCTCGCCGTCGCGCGTGACCTGATACTTCGACTGGTCGATGACGAGCCCGCGGATGGTGATTATGCTGTCGGCGCTGAGCGTCGGAGCCGAGACGACCTCGTTGGACGAGCGGCGGATATTCGCCTTGATGCGCGCCATCAGCTCGTTCATCGGGAAAGGCTTGGTGACGTAATCGTCGGCGCCGATGTCGAGCCCCATGACCTTGTCAACCTCCTCGACCCGGGCGGTAGCGATGATGATCGGCGTGGCGAGCTTTTCGCGTATCCTGCGGCAGACCTCAAAGCCGTCCATCTTCGGGAGCATCAGATCGAGCAGTATCAGATCGAACCCTCCGGTCAGAGCCTTTTTGAGACCCTCCTCGCCGTCGTAGGCGATGTCGTAGCCGTAGCCCGCCTGCATCAGGTTGTAGGCGAGCAGCATGGCGATATTCTTTTCGTCCTCAACAACGAGGACGCGCTTTTTCTTGATTTGTTCCGGCATTTTGTTTCCTCCCGATTATCAGTAGTCGTGCTTGATGAGGTTGTATTCGTAGTAAGCGGGCGAGATAGTCCTGACGTCGCAGGCGTCGGAATTTTCGGCGATGAACGCGAGCACCGTCTTCAGTATCTCGACGGCGTCCCTGTCCTCGGCAAGACGGATGACCGCCGTCTCGTTGTTCCAGATGCCCGAGATCACCGACTCGGCCTTTTTCGCGGCGGTCCTGCCCGACGGCTCGATATTCCAGTCCCAGACGACATAGCCCGCCTGATTGAGCAAAAGCTCTGTTTCCATGTTGAGGGCCTTGAGCGCCGCCGAACCCTCCGGCGCTCTCCAGATCCGCGATTTCTGCTTGATAAGGCCGTACAGAAGCTCGTTCTCGGCTTCGATGTCGGAAAGTATCGCGTCGGCGTCGGTGAGCTTTGCCGGGCTGTGCTCCATGGTGTGTAGACCTATCGCGTGTCCGGCGGCGGATATCCTCGCAAGCATCAGAGGAGACTCCGCCGCCTGCTTTCCGGTCACAAAGAAGGTCGCGCTGTACCCAAAGGACGCCAGCGTTTCGAGTATCTCCCCGGTATATTCTCCGGGCGAGTTCTCGATCGTGATGAAGATCGTCCGGTCGGTCAGCACGGGAAGCGGCTCCTCGGTGACAGTCGGAGAGGTGCTGTCGGCTGTCGTCTGCGGCGTCGGGGGCTGAATCTGCTGCGACGTGGTCTCGGGAGTGAAGAATCCGGGATATTTGCGGCTCAGCAGCTCGGTAAAGGAGTAGGTATTGTTTCCGTCGCTGATTCTGATCGCGACCTCGCCTGTGACCGGGCTCGTCAGCTTTTCAAAGGTAAGTCCGAGTCTCCGGCAGATCTCCTGCGCGGGAACGTAGCGCTCGTCGTGGAGCTCGTAGGTCGGAATGTAGATCTGCTCGTCGTCCTGATTGAGCGCGAAGTCGCGGGTCGTGTCAAAGGAGAGAAAGAGCTCTCCGCCGTTGTATTCGATTATAAAGGTCTTTTGCCGGGAGTTTGTCCTGACCTCGTAGTCGGCGAACTGATTGAAGATCGTCAGCGGGATGTAGTAGATCCCGAGCACCTTTTCGATCGGCTGTCTGTCCTCGTAGGGCCAGCTGCGGTCGTTCCAGTAGAGCAGCGGATTCGAAACCGCGCCGTGCAGCTCGGTTCGGGTAAAGACTATCGCCGTCAGCATCACCGCGGCGCAGACGAGGACGCTTACGAGCTTTGTTCCCTTCCCTCTCAAGCCGAAGCCTCCTCTCCGAGCGCGCCGACCCACGCGACGGCGAGATCTACGACCATACCGTAGCTCCGCTCACCGGCGGTCTGTCCCTGCGCCTTGAGATAGGTGTCGTTGAGCGCCGAGCTGACCGCCGCGGCCTTGTTCTCGCGGTATTTCTCGAAGAAGGCGTTGTAGGCTCTCATCTCGCAGACGGCGCGCTGGTCGAGGGAGCCGTAGACCTCGGCAAAGGTCTCGTAATCAGCCCTGTAGAGCGCGGAGTTCAGGTACTCGTACATATTCATATAGGCGCTGTAGCGAATATACGGGTCGTCTGACTCGACGCAGACGAGGAACGCGACGAAATTCGCCTCGTTCTCGGGGAGTATTCCCCGCTGGTGCGCGAGCTCGTGCGCCGCTGTGTAGGGCAGATTGTAGTCGGGGAAATTTATGTTGAGATTCGCCTCTCCGGTGTAGTAGGTATACATTCCCGACATATGCGTGTAGGTCATCGGCTCGGAGAGCGCGACCTGCTTTACGCGGGAGTAGAGTCTCGGGATGAAATCGTACTTTTCGGAGACTTTGTCGTAGGCGTCGAGCAGCTTGTCGTTCATCTCGGAGACCGAATAGGGCATGATCGAGCTTCCGCCGTACTGAAAGGTCACGTCGTCAAGCTCGGCGTTCATTTTTTCGATCATGTACTCCGCGGTCGACCTCAGCTCGGCGACGCTGACCGGCGACTGCTCGAGTCCGAGCTTCTCCGACAGCGGCGAGCCGTTGTAGGCGACGGCTGTCGTCATCACGAACGCCGTGTACATCCATGCCGCGGCTCCGGCGAGCGAGGCTATATATCTCCACGCCGAGACATCGGATCTCCTGGTGCGCCTGACGCAGCCGACCACAAGCAGAACCGCCAGCACCGGGAGAAAAATTATCACGCACTCAGCCAGAGAAAACGGCAGGAAATTGGTTATCATCGCGTGAAGCCCCCGGACAAACGAGCCGATATATCGGTTGAAGAAGTCCGAAAAGGACGTCGACAGCTCGCTTATCACCTGTATTATGACCGCCGTCAGCGCGAGGATGTACATGACGAGCGCCGGGAGCGGTATATATTTCTTTATCGCGTTTTTGATTTTTTCCATAATTCAGATCAGGCAGAGCCCGATTCCTTTCAGTTGTTGAACAGGCTTGTTCGTATCGTCTCCATGTCCTCGGGCAGAGGAGCGGATAATTCTATCGTCCCCGAGTCGGTCTCGATTTTCAGTCCGGCGGCGTGGAGCGCGTGGCGGGTCAGTCTGAGGTCGAGCGGCGTCGGAGAACTCTCGGCGCTCCCGTAGAGCCCGTCTCCGGCTATCGGCGTACCGATATCGGAAAAGTGGACTCTGAGCTGATGCGTCCGACCGGTTATCGGCTCGGCTCTGACCATGGAGCAGTCCTCGCCGACGGCGAGGGTTTCGTACTCGGTCAGCGCCTCCTTGGCGCCGGGAGCCGAGATATCGCAGGTTTCGCGGAGGATGATCGTCTCTCTTGCGCGGCGTATCGGCCGGTCGATAACGCCGGAGCGCGGCTCGGGTATGCCGTTCAGAAAGGCGATGTAGGTCTTGCGTATCCTCCCCGCCTGCATAAGTCCGGTGAGCAGAGACGCGGAGTACTGATCCTTTGCGGCGAGTACAATACCGCTGGTGTCGCGGTCGAGCCGGTTCATCGCTCTGAACACAAAGGGCAGTCCGCGCCTGTCGAACAGAAATTTCAGTCCGTTCGCAAGCGTGTCGTCAAAATGTCCGTGGGACGGGTGAGTCGGTATCCCGGCGGGCTTGTTGACGGCGATCATCCGCTCGTCCTCGTAGATTATGTCGAGCGGCATTTCGGTCGCAGCGAGCAGATCGTTCACATCGTCCCGACTGTCGGCTATCCCGAGCGAGAGGATATCT
The DNA here is from genome assembly GCA_902766575.1 of uncultured Ruminococcus sp. Lineage (GTDB taxonomy): Bacteria > Bacillota > Clostridia > Oscillospirales > CAG-272 > Flemingiibacterium. The sequence continues at coordinate 4,817 of CACXED010000067.1, forward strand.
CCGGCTCTCAGGACATATCTCACCGTGACGCGGGAGCTATTGACGGTTATCCCGTCCTCCGACTTCTTGAGCCGGGTGATCAGCGCTCTCGAAACGCCGTTCTGATAAAGCCAGTCCTTGACGCTTCTCCCGTCAAAGCGGCTGTCGATAGTGATCTCCACAAAAAGTCCTCCGTGCTGTGCCGTTTTGCGGCAGTTCAAATAATATTATACCATCGCTCCGCGTCAATATCAATACATTTTTAATGAATATTTTATCGCGGGCGGGATTATCGGCAAATATTTCGGAGAAATCATTGACACCGGGACGTATTATGTGATATAATAATCCTACAGGCACAAAAAGCCCGGTCGGAGCTGACGTCCGGCGGGGCTTAATAAATATTCGGAGGTATGATCATGCCATTCTGCAAAAAATGCGGAGCGCAGCTCGACGAGGGCGCAAAATTCTGCGGCGCCTGCGGAGCCAAGCAGTCGGACGACGCCGGAGCTTCTTCCGCTGCCGCTTCAGCCGCTTCGACCATCGAGGAAACGCTGAAAAACATCTCGAACACCGAAGACAACACAACCGATTTCGACTCTCAGGACATAAACGACAACAAGGTGATGGCGGTACTGTCCTATTTCTCATGGCTGGTGCTCATACCGCTGATAGCTTCAAAATCGCGCTATGCCCGATTCCATGTGAATCAGGGACTTGTGCTCGCCGTGGTATCGACGCTCTGGAACATAGTGTTCGGCGTGGTAAAGACCGTACTCTACGCGCTGTTCGGATTCCTGCACCTCGGCTTCATCGCAAGCATCATCGTCGCTCTGCTCGGGCTGGTCAATCTCGTGTTCGTTATATTCAGCATCATGGGCATCGTATACGCCGCAACCGGCAAGGCAAAGAAGCTCCCGGTCATCGGCGGCTTCACCATAGTCAGATAATATTCGCCCGGAGAGAGGAAACAAACCTCTCCCGGGCGTTTTTTGTTCGGGAATACGCGACGGTTATCTGCCGAAATACAGCTTATAGAAATCGTCGCTTCTGCGGCTCATCGACGAGAGCAGCTCGCCGGCTCCCTCGCAGCCTAAGATATACTCGCGCATCAGCTCGCCCTCCGGACGGCAGAGCTCCCGCGTCCTCGGAAAGTAGTTCTCACAGAGGAATCTCGCGTAGGCGTAGAGCCGGTAATGTCCGTGAACCGTGTAGTTCGACGAGTCCTCATAGACCTCGACGGCGCAGGAGTTGCCGGCGCGTATCGCGTCGAGTATGTCGCGCGGCTCGCGCGATTTTGCAAAGACTATCGAATACTTCCGGTCGAACCAGCCCGAGTTGATCGTGCCGTGGGAATCCGACGCTCCGAGCAGCGGTATCGCGAGCCGTTTTCCGCGGCGCTCGAGGTATTCCTCGCGCAGCTCGTAGTAGAACTCGGTCTGATAGTTGTTCTCGTGCGCGCTCTGACCGCCGATAAGCTCAAAGGCGTCGAAAACGTCGTTCATCAGAAGCTCATAGGTCATCTCGTTCGGGACGTTGTACATATCCCA
>CACXED010000068.1 GCA_902766575.1 uncultured Ruminococcus sp.
CGAGATCTACACCGAGACCGAGCTTGAGGCAAGACACGAGGTTCTCCTTGAAAACTACTGCAAGATCATCAACATCGAGGCTCTGACGATGCTCGATATGGCGCACAAGGACATTCTCCCCGCAATGAGCGCTTATTCCAAGGAGCTCACCGACGCGGCGCTCGACAAGACTCAGCTCGACGCCGGAATCGACGTCTCCTACGAAAAGGACACCGTCAAGAAGCTGGCGGCTATGACCGGCGATATGTACCGTCAGGTCGGAAAGCTCGAAAGCGATCTGCTTAAGGCAAAGTCGATCACCGACAATGTCGAGCTTGCGGACTTCTATAAGTCGACAATCCTAACCGACATGGCCGGACTCCGCATCTCGGGCGACGAGATGGAGGCAATCGCTTCGGCAGAGAAGTGGCCTTATCCCTCCTACGGCGAGCTGCTCTTTGGAGTCAGATAAGCATTAAATAACCCAATCCCCCTCCCATTTTCCCGCGGCGGCGGGTATTCAGAAGCGCCCGCCGCCGCAGCGTTAAAAGGGAACAGCAATAAAAATTGTCCCTCTCCGGCGCGTGCCGGTAAACATATCAACTTATACTTTCAGAAAGAAGATGTCAACAAATGGATGCTTCAAGTATAGTCAGCTTAATCCAGGAAACCGTAACCGCCGAGGCATTCGGCATATGGTTTTTGATCGGCGCCGCTCTGGTGTTCTTCATGCAGGCGGGCTTCGCGATGGTCGAGACCGGCTTCACACGTGCAAAGAACGCCGGAAACATCATCATGAAGAACCTGATGGACTTCTGTATCGGAACCGTCATGTTCGTTATCCTCGGTTTCTCACTTATGATGAGCGAGGATTATGTCGCGGGACTTTTCGGAATCCCGAACCTCGAAATCTTTACAAACTTTGACGGCTTTATAGAGGCCAACGCTTCGAGCTTCGTGTTCAACCTCGTGTTCTGCGCGACCGCCGCTACCATAGTCTCCGGCGCGATGGCAGAGCGCACAAAGTTCAGCTCCTACTGCATCTACTCGGGCGTTATTTCGCTCGTGGTCTACCCCATCGAGGCAGGCTGGGTCTGGAACCCTCAGGGCTGGCTCGCACAGCTCGGCTTCATTGATTTCGCAGGCTCCGCAGCCATTCATATGGTCGGCGGCATCGCGGCTCTGATAGGCGCGATCATGCTTGGTCCGCGTATCGGCAAGTACACAAAGGAAGCCGACGGCAAGGTCAAGGTTCACGCAATTCCCGGACATTCGATTCCTCTCGGCGCACTTGGAGTATTCATTCTCTGGTTCGGCTGGTACGGCTTCAACGGAGCCGCAGCTACGAGCGGAGCTCAGCTCGCGTCCATCTTCCTTACGACCACTATCGCTCCTGCGGTAGCAACCTGCACCACGCTTATCTTCACATGGGTCAAGAACGGCAAGCCTGACGTTTCCATGTGTCTCAACGCTTCGCTCGCCGGACTGGTCGGCGTCACCGCCGGATGCAGCACCGTCGACGCGCTCGGCTCGGCTATAATCGGTATCGTATCCGGTCTCCTCGTAGTCGTAGTCGTTGAATTCCTCGATATCAAGCTCCACATCGACGACCCGGTCGGCGCGGTCGGCGTACACTGTGCAAACGGTATCTGGGGCACCATCGCAGCCGGACTTCTCTCCACCAACACTGCTCCGGCAGGCGTTGACGGCCCGATTTACGCTATCGTCCACGGCGGCGATATCGGAGCAGGCTTCAAGGTTCTCGGCGTACAGCTCCTCGGTATGGTGGCTATCATCGCATGGACTACCGTCTGCATGATCATCACCTTCACCGTTATCAAGAAGACCAACGGTCTGCGCGTCTCCCGTGAGGAAGAGCTCGAGGGTCTCGACGCTACCGAGCACGGTCTGCCCTCCGCATACGACGGATTCGCAATGCTTCCCGAGCACATCATTGAGGACGGCACCTCCGTTCCGGCTGTCACCGGCGACGTTCCCGCTGCCGAGGCAGTCGAGGTCAAGACCGTTCCCTCCTTCGAGGCTCCCGCTCCCGGCGGCGTAAAGCTGACCAAGATCGAGATCATCTGCAAGGAGACCAAGCTCGAGGCTCTCAAGAACGCTATGATCGGCATAGGCATCACCGGTATGACGGTCTCCCACGTCCTGGGCTGCGGCATCCAGAAGGGCAAGCTCGAGTATTACCGCGGCGTCGCCGTAGAAGCTACGCTGCTTCCCAAGATTCAGGTAGACATAGTAGTCTCCAAGGTTCCGGTACAGCAGGTTATCGACACCGCCAAGAAGGTGCTCTATACCGGTCACATCGGAGACGGCAAGATCTTCGTTTACAACTGTGAGAATGTCGTCAAGGTCCGCACCGGCGAGGTCGGCTACGACGCTTTGCAGGATGTTGAATAAATAATCGGCTTAACATAAGCTCTGTACTTCCGAGACCGGCGCTTCTGCGCCGGTTCCGGAAGGCATTTCTGCAATTTGGAGAATGTGCCGGAGCACAATATCCGACGCGGAAAAACAGCGCTCCATCAATAAAAATGTAAGGAACTTTCGCTGCCGCGAAAGAATGGTTATAAAAAATGAGTCAGCAGGAAAACAAAACCTTATACAGTCAGGATTTCGAGCATGACGCCTGCGGCATAGGCGCGGTCATCTCGATAGACGGCATTCCGTCGGTCGGAGTCGTTGACGACGCTCTCTCGATTGTCGAGCGTCTTGAGCACCGCGCCGGAAAGGACGCTACCGGCAAGGTCGGCGACGGCGTCGGCATAATGCTCCAGATCTCTCACGAATTTTTCTCGGGCGAAGCGCAGCGAATGGGCATCGAGCTCGGCGGCGCGCGCGACTACGGCGTGGGTATGTTCTTCTTCCCGCAGAACACGCTCGCCCGCAAGCAGGCGCAGAAGATGTTCGAGATCATCTGCCAGAAGGAGGGCGTCGAATTCTTAGCGTGGAGAGACGTCCCGACCGACAGCTCCATTCTCGGCGAGCGCGCCCTTGAGACGATGCCCCACATCTGTCAATGCTTTGTGAAGCGTCCGGAAAACCTCGGGAAGGGGCTTCCGTTCGACCGCAAGCTCTACGTTATCCGCCGCGTATTCGAGCAGTCGAACGACGATACCTACGTCGCGTCGCTCTCGTCGCGGACTATAGTCTATAAGGGAATGTTCCTCGTCGGTCAGCTCCGCCGGTTCTATCTCGATCTCGCAAACGGCACATATCAGAGCGCGATAGCCATGGTACATTCGCGCTTCTCGACGAACACCTTCCCGAGCTGGGAGAGGGCTCATCCCAACCGCTTTATCCTCCACAACGGCGAGATAAATACCATCCGCGGAAACGCCGACCGTATGCTCGCCCGCGAGGAGACCATGTCGAGCGAGGTCATGAAGGACGACATGGACAAGGTTCTCCCGGTGATCAACGCTTCCGGCTCAGACTCGGCTATGCTCGACAACACGCTGGAATTCCTCGTGATGAACGGCATACCGCTCCCACTCGCGGTAATGATAATGATTCCCGAGCCCTGGAAGAACGACCCGAACATCTCGCGTGAAAAGCGCGATCTCTACCGCTACTACGCGACGATGATGGAGCCGTGGGACGGCCCGGCGGCGATACTTTTCACCGACGGTGATATCCTCGGAGCGGTGCTCGACCGAAACGGACTGCGCCCCTCGCGATACTATATCACCAAGGATCGTCGGCTCATACTTTCGAGCGAGGTCGGCGTGCTCGATATCCCGGCTGACCAGATAGTCTGCAAGTCGCGGCTTCAGCCCGGAAAGATGCTGCTCGTCGATACTGTCGCAAAGCGCGTCATTTCTGACGAGGAGTGCAAGGAATACTACGCTAAGAAGCAGCCCTACGGCGAATGGCTCGACGGACACCTTACCCGTCTCTCCGACCTGCCCGTTCCGAACCACAAGCTGCCGCGCTACTCCGCCGAGGAGCGCGAGCGCCTTTACAAGGTGTTCGGCTATACTTACGAGGACATCTCGGGCGCGATACTGCCGATGGCTAAGAACGGCATCGAGCCGACCGCCTCGATGGGAACCGATATCCCGCTGGCAGTCCTGTCCGAGAAGCATCAGCCGCTGTTCTCCTACTTCAAGCAGCTTTTCGCGCAGGTCACGAACCCGCCGATCGACGCGCTCCGCGAGGAGATAGTCACCGACACGACGGTCTACGTCGGCTCGGACGGCAATCTGCTGACCGAAAAGCCGGACAACTGCACGGTTCTCGAGATCCACAACCCGATCCTGACCGGAGTTGATCTGCTGAAAATCCGCAACATGAAGAAGCCCGGCTTCAAGGTCGCGACAGTTTCGCTGCTCTATTACAAGAACACTTCGCTTGAAAAGGCGGTCGACCGGCTCTTTGTCGAGTGCGACAGAGCCTATCGCGACGGCGCGAATATCATCATCCTCTCCGACCGCGAAGTCGACGAGTATCATGTTGCGATCCCGTCGCTGCTCGCGGTCTCGGCGATGGAGCAGTACCTGATACGCACAAAGAAGCGCACCGCAGTCTCGATCATCCTCGAGAGCGCAGAGCCGCGCGATGTGCATCATTTTGCGACCCTGCTCGGCTACGGCGCGAGAGCTATCAACCCCTACCTCGCGCAGGAGTGCATAACCGAGCTCGTCGACACCGGAAGACTCGACAAGGACGCAACCACCGCGATCAACGACTACAACAACGCTATTCTTCACGGCATCGTCAAGATCGCGTCGAAGATGGGAATCTCGACTCTCCAGTCCTACCAGTCGGCGCAGATCTTCGAGGCGGTCGGAATCTGCAAGTCGGTCGTCGATAAGTATTTCACCAACACGGTCAGCCCGGTCGAGGGCATCGGTCTCAAGGAGATCGGCGAGGGCGTCGAGTGGAGACACAATCACGCCTTTGACCCGCTGGGACTCGGAGTTGACACGACGCTCGACTCGGTCGGCGCGCACAAGCTCAGAAGCTCGCCTGTAGCGGAGGATCACCTCTACAATCCGCAGACGATAATCGCTCTGCGCGAAGCGGCACAGACCGGAAGCTATCAGCGCTTCAAGGAATACACCGCTATGGTCGACGACGAGAAGAAGCCGCACACTCTGCGCGGACTGCTCGAGTTTGTCTTTGACAAGGACGGCGGAATCCCGCTCGACGAGGTTGAGCCCGCAAGCGAGATCGTCAAGCGCTTCAAGACCGGAGCCATGTCCTACGGCTCGATCTCGGAGGAAGCGCACACCTGCATGGCTATCGCAATGAACCGGCTCGGCGGCAAGTCGAACTCGGGCGAGGGCGGAGAAGACCCCGCGCGCTTCGGAACCGAGAATAACTCGGCTATCAAGCAGGTCGCGTCGGGACGCTTCGGCGTTACGAGCGCTTACCTTTCGAGCGCAAAGGAGATTCAGATCAAGATGGCTCAGGGCGCAAAGCCCGGCGAGGGCGGTCATCTGCCCGGCAAGAAGGTCTATCCGTGGATCGCTAAGACCCGCTATTCCACGCCCGGAGTATCGCTGATCTCGCCGCCTCCGCACCATGATATCTACTCGATCGAGGATCTGGCGCAGCTGATTTTCGACCTTAAAAACTCGAACCGCGACGCGCGCATCTCGGTCAAGCTCGTCTCCGAAGCGGGAGTCGGAACCGTCGCTGCCGGAGTTGCCAAGGCTGGCGCGCAGGTCATACTCATCTCGGGCTACGACGGAGGCACCGGAGCCGCTCCGCAGTCCTCGATACACGACGCGGGACTTCCGTGGGAGCTTGGACTTGCCGAGGCGCATCAGACGCTCATAAAGAACGGTCTGCGCTCGCGCGTAAGGCTCGAGACCGACGGCAAGCTGATGTCGGGACGCGACGTGGCTATCGCCTGCATACTCGGAGCCGAGGAATTCGGCTTCGCGACCGCTCCGCTGGTGACGATGGGCTGCGTGATGATGCGAGTCTGCAATCTCGACACCTGCCCGGTCGGAATCGCTACCCAGAACCCCGAGCTCCGCTGCCGTTTCTGCGGCAAGCCCGAGTACGTCATGAACTTCATGACCTACATTGCCGAGGAGCTCCGCGAGATTATGGCTAAGCTCGGCGTTCGCACTATCGACGAGCTCTGCGGACGCACCGACCTCATCCGTCCGCGCGAGCACCGCATCACCGAGCGCGCCGAGACCATCGACCTTTCAAAGATACTCGGCGAGAGCTCTAACGTGCATTTCGAGCCGAGCGACGTATTCGACTTTGAGCTCGAAAAGACCCTCGACGAGCATATCCTGCTCCCCGAGTTCGAGCCCTACTTCAAGAAAAAGAAGCCGCACTCGTTTGACGTCAGGGTTTCGAGCACGAACCGCACCTTCGGAACGATACTCGGCTCGGAGATCACCAAGCGCTTCGGCGAGAGCCTCGCTCCCGATACCTACAGGATCAACGCAAACGGCGGCGGCGGACAGTCGTTCGGAGCCTTCATTCCGAAAGGTCTGACCATCGAGCTGACCGGAGACAGCAACGACTACTTCGGAAAGGGACTTTCGGGCGGCAAGCTCATCGTCAAGCCCGATCCGGCAAGCGATTTTGACCCGAGCGAGAATATCATCATCGGCAACGTCGCGCTCTACGGAGCGACCGGAGGCGAGGCTTACATCAGCGGCGTAGCTGGCGAGCGCTTCTGCGTGCGCAACTCGGGAGCCGTCGCGGTGGTCGAGGGCTGCGGCGATCACGGCTGCGAGTACATGACCGGCGGACGCGCCGTTATACTCGGACGCACCGGAAAGAACTTCGCGGCGGGCATGAGCGGCGGTATAGCCTACGTGCTCGACGAGGCGCACGATCTCTATCTGCGCCTGAACAAGCAGATGGTCAGCATGACCGGCGTAGAGGAGCGTCACGACCGCGACGAGCTGAGAAGCCTTATCACGGCTCACGCCGAGGCTACCGGCTCAAAGCTGGCAAGGAAGATACTCGACAATTTCGAGAGCTATCTGCCGAGCTTCAAGCGCATCGTTCCGATCGACTATCAGCGCATGATGACGGCTATCGGTCGGCTTGAGGAAAAGGGCATACCCCACGAGCAGGCAAAGCTGGAAGCCTTCTACCTGACGCAAAAGCAGTGATCAAATGAGGAGATGAACCGAAAATGGGAAAAACTACAGGATTTCTTGAATACACGCGCGAGACAAATCCCGCGCTCGAGCCTAAGGAGAGGATAAAGAACTTCCTCGAATTTCATCCGATGCTCGATCACGAAAAGCGTCAGAAGCAGGGCGCGCGCTGCATGAACTGCGGAGTGCCGTTCTGCCAGTCGGGAGTAAAGTTCGGAGGTATGTTCAGCGGCTGTCCGCTGCACAACCTCATCCCCGAGTGGAACGACGAGATTTTCATGGGCAACTGGAAGCAGGCGCTGTCACGGCTCAAAAAGACGAACAACTTCCCCGAATTCACCGGACGGGTATGCCCCGCGCTCTGCGAGGCAGCCTGCACCTGCGGAATGAACGGCGATCCGGTCACGGTTCACGAAAACGAGCTCGCGATCGTCGAGGAGGGCTACAAGAACGGCTGGATCCAGCCCTGCCCGCCCGAGGTCAGGAGCGGCAAGCGCGTCGCGGTCGTCGGCTCTGGACCGTCCGGACTCGCGGTCGCCGACCAGCTCAACCAGAGAGGTCACAAGGTCGTCGTCTTTGAGCGCGACAAAAATCCCGGCGGGCTTCTGATGTACGGTATTCCGAACATGAAGTTAGAGAAGCGCTTCATCGACCGCCGGATCGACATTATGAAGGCAGAGGGCGTCGAGTTCCGCTGCGGAGTAAACGTCGTCGCCGGAGACTGCGAGACCGAAGCTGCTATAGGCGCGGAGAAATTAGCCGCTGAATTTGACGCGGTAGTGCTCTGCTGCGGAGCAAAGCAGCCGCGCGATCTCAAAGCCGAGGGCAGAGACGCAGAGGGCATATATTTCGCAGTCGATTTCCTCGGAGACGCGACGAGACGGCTTTACGGCGAGGAGCTTGCGCACGGCTGTCCGACGGCCGAGGGGAAGAACGTGATAATCGTCGGCGGCGGCGATACCGGAAACGACTGCGTCGGAACGAGCATACGTCAGGGCTGCAAGTCGGTGATCCAGCTCGAGATGATGCCGAAATCTCCCGACACGCGTCTGCCGAACAATCCGTGGCCCCAGTGGCCTCGGGTCTGCAAGACCGACTACGGTCAGCAGGAGGCGATCGCGCTCTACGGTCACGACCCGCGCATTTATCAGACGACGGTCAAGGAGTTCCTCAAGGACGACGCCGGAAAGCTCCGCGGAATCGTCACCGTGAAGCTCGAGCCGAAAAAGGACGAGACCACCGGACGCACGATAATGGCTGAGGTCGCCGGAACCGAGGAGACGCTCCCCTGCGAGCTGCTGCTCATCGCAGCGGGCTTTGTGGGCTGCGAGAGCTATATTTCCGACGCTTTCGGAGCGTCCAAGACTCCGCGCGGCTGCATCGACACCGGAAACGCCGATCCTGTCGGAGCTGCGGCCGAGCAGAAATATCAGTCTCACGACAAGATCTTTGCCGCCGGAGACTGCCGCCGCGGTCAGTCTCTGGTAGTCTGGGCTATCGCCGAGGGCAGAGCCTGCGCCAAAGAGGTCGACGGCTATCTGATGGGCTACACAAACATGATCTAGCGGCGGGCCGCCGCTCCCAAAGTCAGGGCTTGTTTCTGCGCCGCCGCTTGCTTTAGTCACATCAAACATACTGCGTCGGCGGCGAGCCGCCGCGGGCATAGTCAAGGCTTATTTCTGCGCCGCCGCTTGCTTTAGTCACATCAAACATACTGCGTCGGCGGCGAGCCGCCGCTCCCATAGTCAAGGTTTGTTTACTGCGCCGCCGTTAGTCTTAGTCACATCAAACATAGTGCGTCGCTAAAATAATGTTTATAAAAAAGGGTTGCCGTATTTGCGGCAACCTGATTTCTAATTTTCTGAAAGTATGCTTGAATATGCGGTTTTTACGCTTATTCCGTCGATGTTTCCGAGCTTTCCGGACAGCGCGGATATGCTGTCCTGCGGCGCGTCGAGAGCCACTGAAATGATATTAACTCCTCTTGCGCGATATGGGATGCCCATTCTTCCGATTATGAAATTTCCGTACTCGTGCAGGACGGCGTTGAGCTTTTCAACGGCGCTGTCCTTTTCGACGATGATTGCGATGACCGCGACTCTTGTCTGCATTTGATTTTCCGAACAGCCCGGGCGATCGGACTGCAGCTTCCTTTCGTAGAATTTAACTCTGAATCTTATTATACATTAAAACTTCAGCTTTGTCAACGAAAAATCCGTTATTTCCGGGTCAGAGGTGATCATCATAAAATACGTCAGCACGCTGAGCGCAAAATTCATTTCGCGTCCGAACCGCTTCATCGCTATAGCCGATGTCGGCGGAGTCAGGGAAACCGTCCACGTCAGGAATACCGGACGCTGCCGGGAGCTGCTCCTGCCGGGCAGCGAGATCATATTGTCGGCGTCGGATAACCCTGCGCGAAAAACCCGATACGATCTCGTCGCGGTCAAAAAGGAGGGGCTTGGCTGGGTCAACATAGACAGTCAGGCTCCGAACACAGTCGTGAAGGAGTGGCTCCGGAGCGGCGCTTCGCCCTTTTCCGGCGCGGAGCTGATAAAGCCAGAGTATGTCCACGGCAGCTCGAGAGTGGATTTCTATCTCGAACGGCGCGGACGGAAGATATTCATCGAGGTCAAGGGCTGCACGCTCGAGCTCGGCGGCACAGGCTATTTTCCCGACGCTCCGACCGAGCGCGGCGTCAGGCATCTGCGCGAGCTGACCAAGGCGGTCGGCGACGGCTATGACTGTTATCTCGCGTTTGTGATACAGATGCCCGGCGTCAGCAGGGTCCTGCCGAACAGAGCCGCTCACCCGGAATTCGCCGAGGCGCTTGAAGAAGCGGTTCGTGCGGGCGTGAGGATATTGTATCTCTCCTGCGAGGTATCTCCGGAGGAGCTGAGCGTCAGCGGCTACAGCTGTTATCCTGAAGAATAGAATATGATCAGAAAAGCGCTGCTCGGAACAATTCCGAGCGGCGTTTTATATTGTCCGGTTTTTATATTGTCCGGTTGTCGGTATAGCGGCTCTTTCTCGCACGAGCCGGAGTGATGCCGTAGACCTCACGGAAAAGATGGCAGAAGTGGCTGAAGCTGCAAAAGCCCACGGTTTCGCAGATCGTCTCGTAATCGAGCTCTCCGGCGACGACCAGCTCCCATGCGTATCTCATGCGGATACTGTTCACATATTCGCCGGGCGTCATATTGAGATAGCGCTTTGTCAGACGGCAGAGCTGCGCGTGGCTGAAATTCGACAGCCGCAGAAAAGCGCTGACTCCTTCGGCTGCGTTGGGCAGACGGTTCATCTCGGTCAGCACCTTTGCAAAGACCGGCGGGATAGACTTTTCATTGTCCGACCGATCCTTCACAAGGCAGGCGAATATCTCTCCGAGCAGTACCCGGCAGAGTGGAGTCCGCGCTTCGGGCGGCAGGGCGAAAAGCTCGTCGCACTGAGAGGCTATCCGAGAACGGTCGAGCTGTCCTATCCGTATGAACAGAGCGTCCCCGGTCGGCTGATCAAAGTCCAGCCTGTGATCGCAATTGAGACCGTAGGCGGCGCAGAAGCGTTCGAGCTCATCCCGGCGTATCGAGATCGCCGCGACGTTGGTATCGTCGCTCTGCCAGTCAAAGGAATGTCGGTCGGACGGACGCAGCAGCACCAGATCTCCGACCTCCATCAGCCGCCCGACGTTATTGACGATATGACGGCAGGAGCCGCTCAGAACATAAATTATCTCATAAAAATCATGGCTGTGTATCGTGTTCAGCAGCCGCCGTCCGAGCGTGAGCTGAAAATAATACCCGGACTCGGCAAAGCCGAACAGCGAATCGACCGTCTTAACCTCATATGACATGGCGGCACCTCACTTTCGTATTATTTATATTCTACAATAATATCCGCGCCATGTCAAGGTTATTTTCGCGGAGATGATAAATTTCCGCAATTTTCTGATAACTGAGAGGTTTGAAATAATCGTCCCGCAATGATATAATTGGAGTATAACAAACATGAAGTGAGGTTTTATATGCAGCTATATCTTTTACTGGCTCTGTCGATACTTTTCGCGGCGTCGAACAATCTGCTGCTGCACAAATTCGCAAATCGTGGACTTGACGGTCTGAGCGGAGTGCTGTTCTTCAACGCGATGATCTCGGTCGTCTGGATAGCACTGCTCGGCATAACGGCGGCGATGACCGGCGGGCTGAGGCTCGATCTGCAAAGCGTCGGCTGGGGAGCTCTCTACGGCTCGGTGACAGCGGCGTTCTTACTCTGCAAGATGCAGGCGATGGCTCTCGGACCGGTCTCGCTGACGTCCTTTATCGGCTGCGCGTCATTGCTGATCTCGACCGGGTTCGGCGTTATCGTGCTCCATGAGGGAGCGAGCGTTATGCAGACGATCGGAGTCGTGCTCCTGATGCTGGCGCTCTATCTGGTCGTGTCGCCGAAGAACGATCAGGCGCAGAAATCCTGGAAGCTGTGGTGCGGAGCGTTCTTTGTGTGCAGCGCGTCGGTTGGGATCATCTTCAAGCTCCATCAGCGCTCGTCGGCGGCTGAGAACATCAACGGAATGATGTTCAGCGCGGCGATCACCTCGGCGGTTATACTTACGCTGCTGTCGGCGCTGACCGCGAAGGGAAGAAAGCTCCCGAAGCCGCTGCCGAAATCGGTTCTGCCCTATCTGCTCGGCTGCGGACTTGTGAGCTGCCTTTACAACCGGCTGAACATATTCTTAGCGGGCAGTCTGCCGAGCGTGGTGTTCTATCCGCTGTTCAACGGCTCTGTGATACTGCTCTCGACGCTCTGCGGAGTATTCCTGTTCCGCGAGTATCTGAAGCCGCCGCAGACTGTCGGCATCATCATCGGAGCTGCGGCGCTTATGTTAGCGTCGGGCTCGGCTGATAAGCTGATAGCATTATTATGAAATTATTTTCCAAAGGAGATATGATTATGGAAAACTCAAGACTTGTAGCATCCACCATGACCCATCGCACCTTCCCGCTGGAGCAGGCGCTCGAACGGCTCAAGGGCGCGGGCTTCGACAAGGTCGAATTCTGCAGCGCCGGAAACTGGGTTCCGCACTTCGACTTCGCAAACGCCACCGATAAGAGCATCGCAGACTGCGCGGCTCTGTTCAGACGTGTCGGTATGCAGGCGGTCAGCCTGAATATCAGCGGAGACCTCACCGTGGCACAGCTGGAGAACGGCTACGCGTTGGCAAAGGAGCTCGGAGCTCATGTCGTCACCTACAAATGCGGAAATCCGGTTGAGGGACGCGAGCGTATCGACCAGCTCAAGGAAATTGCAGAGTTCAACTCGAAGCTGGCCGACCTCGGAGACAAATACGGCGTAATCTGCTCAATTGAAGCGCCGCATAAGCTGTCGCTCGCCGAGAACACCGCGCAGATTGACGAATACTGGTCGCTGCAGGACGAGCGCGTAAAATGCACCTTCGACACCGCGCACCTGACCTATGCCGGGGAGGATATGCTCGCCGTCGCTAAAAAGTACGCTCCCCGCGTGGTGCAGATTCATCTGCGCGATGCGGTCAAGGGCAATTCGCTGCTCAGATACGGCGAGGGCGTGGTGGATTTCGCCGCGTTCGTGAAGATTTTCCGCGATATCGGCTATCAGGGCTACTATTCTATGGAATATCCCACCGATTCTGCTGCCGAGGCGGAGGAGAGACTCAAGTCCTCGGTCGAATATCTGGCAAAATTTAATATATAAGGAGATAAAGTCATGAGAAGAATCAAAACCGCCGTCGTCGGTCTCAACCGCGGAGGAATCCTCGCAAAGCATATACTCAACTTCGCCCACAGCCTTGAGCTTGTCGCGGTCTGCGATATCGACCGCGCAAAAGCCGATAAGTTCGCCGCTGAGAACAAAATTCCCGCCGTATATTATTCGCTCGACGAGCTGCTCAAAACCGACGTCGAGGCGGTCGTTCTGGCGACTCCGATCCCCGACCACGCAAACCACGTCATCGCCGCTTTAGGCGCGGGTAAGCACGTCCTGTCCGAGGTCACCTGCGCCACGACGATGGAGGACTGTCTGCGCATCGCCGAGGCGGTCAAGACCGCCAAGGGCAAGTACATGATGGAGGAGAACTACTGCTACTACCGTCCGCTGACCATCGTACAGAATATGATCAAAGTCGGTCTGCTGGGCGACATCTACTACGGCGAAAGCGATTATCTGATGGACTTCCAGCTCCGGTCGGGCTTCCCGGAGCAGCTCCAGCCCTGGAGAAAGGACGTATATTTCGGCCGCCGCGGACATCCGTATATCACGCATACCTTAGGGCCGCTCTGCTTTACGATGGGCTCGGACATCAAGACCGTCACCTGCATGGCTGCCGGACGCACCTACCCCGAGCTTGCGGCTGACAACACCTGCGTGCTGATGCTCCAGACCAAGGACGGCGGCATGATCAGACTGCGCAACAGCTTCGTTTCGAGCCGTCCCGACCTCTACACCTACTACAGCGTTCAGGGAACCAAGGGCTGCTATCAGGGACCGCAGGGGCCGACCGATTTCCACAAGATTCATATCCGCGGGCTCTGCAAGCCGAACGAGTGGCGGAACGTATATGATTTCCGCGGCTTCTTACCCAAGGAGTGGGACATCTTCCCCGAGGGCTATTTCGACGACACCAAGGACAACGGCACCGAGAAATATGATATCGGAGCGCCGCTGCTGCTCGAAGCCTTCGCTAACTGCATAATCAACAACACCGAGCCGCCGGTCAGCGCCGCTCGCGCACTGAACTGGACGGCAGCCGGACTTCTCTCCGAGGCTTCGGTCAACGGCGGAGGAATCCCGGTCGAGGTTCCGGATTTCGGACTTTAATTGAAAGGATGGCAGAATATGAAAAAACTTCGTATAGGAGTCGTCGGACTTCAGCGCGGCAGAGTACATTGCGTAAATGCCAAGAAATCCGAATATACCGAGCTTGTCGCGGTCTGCGATATCGACCGGGCAAAGGCGGACAGATACGCCGCCGAGTACGGCGTAAAAGCCTATTACGATCATAGAGAGCTCTGCGCCGACCCGGATATCGACGCGGTAATTATGGCGACGCCGATCGACGTTCACGCCGACACGGTGGTTGACGCTCTGAACGCCGGAAAGCACGTTCTCAGCGAGGTCATCGTCGCGACCTCGCTCGACGATATCCGCCGCATCGGAAAGGCTATCAGGGAGAGCGGCAAGACCTACATGATGGCGGAGAATTACTGCTATATCCGTCCGCTGCTGATCGTTGAGGAGCTGATACGCCGCGGAATGTTCGGCGAGATCTACTACGCCGAGAGCGACTATCTCAAGGATTTTCAGGAGTATCATCCGCTCTTTCCGAACATCGGCGGCTGGCGGCAGAAGACCTATTTCGGTCGCCGCGGACACCCCTACATCACGCACACGATAGGTCCGCTTCTGCACATCATGGACGAGAAGATAACCAAGGTATCCTGCATGGCGGCGGGACGCGCGTTCGATATGCCCGCCGACAGCACCTGCACGCTGATGCTCGAAACCGAGAAGAAGCACCTCATACGCCTGCGCGCGAGCTTCGTATCTCCGCGTCCCGACAATGTGACCTACTACAGCTTTCAGGGAACCGAGGGCTGCTATCAGGCTCCGCAGGGACCGACCGACTTCCACAAGGTCTACATCAAGGGTATCTGCAAGCCGGGCGAGTGGAAGAACGTCTATGAGTTCAAGGACTATCTCCCCGACGAGTGGAAAAAATACTGGAACGTCGAAGATTACGCCGCAGATGCTCTCGACAACGATACCTACGAGCTCTACGACAGCGGCGCGCTGATGATGCTCGACAAATTCGCCGACTGCGTGCTGAACGGCAAGCCGGTTCCGGTGAACTTTGAGGACTCGGCGAACTGGACGGCTGCGGGACTGCTGTCGGCCGATTCGGTGAACCTCGGCTCGATCCCGGTAGAGGTGCCGGAGTTTTAACAACTCAGACGCGGGCGCTTTTTCGATATGATCCGGGCGGGACTCCGACGTTTTTCCTGAAGCTCGCCGAAAAATAATACTCGTTTTCATATCCGCATTCGGCGGCGATCGCTGCGAGCGGAAGGTCGGTCTCGCATAAAAGCCGTTCGGCGAGCCGGATGCGCTGTCCTATCAGGTATTCGTTCGGCGTCATGCCGAAGGCTCTGCGAAATCGCCTGATAAGCGCGACCGGCGTCAGACCGACCTTCGCGGCAAGCTCGCTCATCGTAAAACGCTCTGAAATCCTTGAACAGAGCTCCTGTCTGACAGATTCCATCAAAGGATCGTTCTGCTTCGGACGGCTCTCGCGCTCCGATTGGATTGTGTACCAGACGTCGAGCAGATAATGCCGCTCCGACGGCGTGAAGATGTGCTTGATTCCCGATTGGCCGATGGCCGCGAAATCCTGCCTTATCCGCTCGAAATCCCTGAATCTTATCCTTTCGGGTCTGAGCTTTGTCGCGTCGGAAAGCCCGAAGCGCAGAACGTGCAGGTCTACCGGTTCAATAACACGGCGGAAAAATCTCATACCGGGCGGGCATATCACGGCTTCACCCGGGCGGGAAATGCCTGTGCTGTCTCCGATAGTATATTCGTACTCTCCTCGCTCAAGGCAGAAAATTACCGCGCAGTCGAACAGCTCGGATTCGAAATCGAAGCGTGTTTTGTTGTAGAACGCCGCGTACAGCAGCGGCTCCGGCTCGGTAGTCATAGCTTAACCTCCTGAAATATATTATAAACATAGTATAACATATTGCATTTACATTGTCAAGAAGCTGTGATAAAATATTATAAAACAATTCCGGTGATTCCGGTCGGAGGATTATAATATGAACATAACCGAAAACATCACAACGCCTGTCGTCGGCGAGTACGATGTGATAGTCGTCGGCGGAGGAACAGCTGGCTCGGTCGCGGGTATCGCATCGGCTCGCGAGGGAGCAAGGACGCTCGTCATCGAGCGCGAGAATTATCTCGGCGGAATGTGGACGGGAGGTCTTGTCAATCCGGTCTTTGATCACAGAGGAAAGGACGGAATCCTCGCCGAGCTGATTAAGGAGCATAAGCGGCTCGGCAGCTGGGGCGGATTTATAAATTCCTGCTTCTCGTATGAGAATATGAAGCGAATCCTCGAGGACAAGCTGCTCGAAGCCGGCGGAGAAGTGCTGTTTGGCGCGACGTTTTCGCGGCTTATTATGGAGGGAAAACGCGCGGTCGGAGTTGTCGTCGAATGCCGCGGCGGGCGCAGAGCTTACCTCGCAAAGGAGATTATCGACTGCACCGGAGACGCCGAAGCGGTCGCGTCGGCAGGCTTCCCGTTCGAAATCGGACGCGAGAGCGATCATCTCTGTCAGGCAATCACGCTGATGTTTACAATCGGCAATGTCGAGTTCATGCAGAACACCTGCAACGATCTGCGGGAGATGGTCGAGGAAGCGCTGAAAAGCGAGGACAACGGCTACCGTCTGCCCTATTCGCGCCCGTACATAATACAGATTCCCGATTCGAGAACCGCCGTTGTACAGCTCACGCATATGCGGGGCTATGATCCGCTGTCGCCGGAGGATATGTCAAAAGCGCTTATCGAGGGCAGAAAGCAGGCGTATGAGGTCGTTGAGTTCCTGAAAAAGCGGGTCGAGCGCTTCCGTGACATCGAGCTTTTGGAGACCGCGCCGCTGCTCGGTATCCGCGAATCGCGGCGGATTGTCGGAGAATACACGTTGACCAAGGAGGACTGCATCGAGGGTCATCGCTTTGACGACGAGGTGACGACCGCGGCCTTCGGCATCGACATACACAATCCGCTCGACGACTCGCAGCAATGCTATAGCGTCAAGCGCTACGGTATTCCGCTGCGCTGCCTGATTCCGAAAGGCTCGGAGGGGCTGTTCGTCGCCGGACGGTCGATTTCGGGCACATCGGAGGCTATGGCTTCCTATCGCGTCACCGGCAACTGCGCCGCGATGGGAGAATATATCGGTCGCTATGCGGCAAGGCTCGCGGCGGGGAGCCCCCGCGGGCGTAGTCAAGGATTATGACTGCGCCGCCCATAGTTTGCGGCTCATCAAACATACACCGTCGCAGCGGATTCCAATTGCAAAACGTAGTTTTTGCAATTGACTAAATAAACCATAAGGAGAAATAACCATGCAACACAATACCCTGACCCGCAGAGCCGCGTTTGTGCTGTCACTCATTCTTACGGCATCTGCGTTTATTTCCTGCCAGAGCGGCGCTCCGGCTAACGACGAAACAACCAACGACACGACTCCGGCGGATACGACCACTCTGTCCGCGGAGGAGGCTCGCCAGCTGATCGACGACGGGCTTCCCGAGCGCGACTACGGCGGAGATGAATTTACATCACGATAAACACCTACTGCGAGAGCGGCTTCCACTCCGAGGAGCTGACCGGAGACGTGCTTTCCGATGCGATCTATGAGCGCAACAAGGCGGTGGAGGATCGCTTCAATGTCAAGTTCAATTTTATCTCGGACACTTATGACAATATGACGACTCTGGTACAGAACTCGGTGCTTGCCGGAGACGACGAATATCAGCTCTGCGCGCATCACGCGCTGAAGGCAAACTCGTGGGTGCTTGCCGATATCCTGATGAACTGGTACGACGTCCCGTATGTGGACTTTGAGAAGCCGTGGTGGTCTGACAGCAATGTGAACGATCTGACCTACAATAATATCGCTCTGCTGGCGGTCGGTGATTTCTCGCTGACCACCATCGGTCGAACCTACGCGATCTATTACGACAAGGTTCACTCCGAGTCCTACAAGCTGCCCGATATGTATCAGCTCGTCCGCGACGGAAAGTGGACGATAGACAAGCTCTCCGAGCTGACAAAGGATATCTACACCGACCTTAACTCGGACGGCAAGCGTGATTTCGGGGATTTCTACGGCTACACGACCTCTGTCGCAAGCAACATCGGCGCGTATCTGTTCACGTCCGATATAAAGATCATCGAGGACGGAGAGATCGTGCTCGACGTCGGAAAGACCACCGATCTTATCACCAAGCTCATCACTCTGACGCAGGTCAACGAGGGAACCTTCTACGATCTGAGCTATAAGAACGCCAACGGAAATATTCATTATCCCGGTCCGGAGAAGATGGCTGAGGGCACGACGCTGTTCGCCAGCGCAATGATCGAGTCCGGAATAACCTATCTCCGCAACGCCGGAAACGACTACGGCATCATACCTTATCCGAAATTTGACGAGGAGCAGAAGGACTATATCACGATAGTCGACGGCGGCTTCACGGTGCTCGCGGTTCCGAAGACCGTCGAGGATCCCGAGCGCTCGGGCATCATCGCCGAGGCTCTCTGCGCCGAGACCTACAAGAACGTGATCCCGGTCTACTACGAGATCGCGCTCAAGGAAAAGGGCGCGCGCGACGAGGAATCCATCGAGATGATAGACTTCATCATGTCAAAGCGCGTGTATGACTTCGGCTACGTGTTCGACAACTGGAAGGGCTTCGGCTTCTGCATCGAGGGACTTGTCCAGAAGGGCGACCCCAACTTCGCGTCCTATTACGCGGCTAACATCAACAGCGTAGAAAAAGCGTATTCCGATATGCTCGCGGCATTTGAAAAATAACAGCGGTCAAAAAATCCTCCGGCGGGACTTCGTGTCCCGCCGAAGGGCTTTTTTAGTTATCAGCGCTGTTGATTTTTTCAAGCAAGGTTCCGATCGGCAATTTATTGAAATCTATGACACAGGCTATCTCGGAGTCGATAACCGAGATCGCCTATGAGTGCGGCTTCCGCAAGCAGTTTGAGATCGGCGACCGGTTCGAGGTCGTACATCAGCTCGGTTAGATGGTTTTCGGCTGCTGGATAGCCTCGGTCAGTAATGACGAAAAAGCCGCTGTATACACTTATCGCTGCCCTGACGATATATCGTAGCGGCAACAGAGAGTTGCTTTACAATCCGGCGCGGATGTGATATAATATCTTCAGAGCGGTGGAGCAGCTATACTGTATCAACACGCTGCTCGGCTCTCCGCGAAAGCTGATCTGCCAGTGCTGCGGGATGCCGCTGGACGATCAGACCATCAGCCGGGAGACCGACGGCTCGTTCAACGAGGATTACTCCAAGTGGTGCTACAGCGAGGGGAATTTCGTCTACAAGAGCCTTGAGGAGCTGATCGACTTTCTCGCCGGGCATATGTCGAACGAAAGCTGGCCGCCCGAGCAGGTGCGCGAGTATCTGAGCCGTCAGCTGCCAAAGCTCAGTCACTGGAGCCGCGGCGAAACCTCTGACTGAGCCTTGCCTCGTCAAAATGACCGAACGCGCGGTTAGCAAAAGCTAACCGCGCGTTTATTACGCCGAATTTGCGCTCTCCGAGGGATATTTTTTCAAAAACCATTGACAAATCCGGAATCACGGTGTATACTATTACATGGTTAGCTGATGCTAACCATAATTTGAGCTGTGAGGTTAGCAACAGCTAACTCACGCGAATTGAAAGAGAGGTGTCAATGATGCCGCTGACGCTTGCGGGAAAAGGCGAGGAGAACATTGTCAAAAGAGTGGGAGGCTCTCCGGAGGTGAAAAAGCATCTCGAGGCGCTCGGATTCGTCTCCGGGAGCCGGGTGACGGTGATAAGCGAGATAGCCGGAAACATTATCGTCAGAGTCAAGGAGACCCGCGTGGCGATCTCGCGCGAATTGGCGCAGAAGATCATGGTCTGAAATCATTTCAGGGAGGAATCAACATAATGAAAACACTCAGGCAGACAAAGATCGGCGATACCGTCCGGGTCGTGAAGCTCCACGGAGACGGAGCGGTCAAGCGGCGGATCATGGACATGGGCATCACCAAGGGCGCGGAGGTTCGGGTGCGCAGGGTCGCGCCGCTCGGAGACCCGGTAGAGGTCACGGTGCGCGGCTACGAGCTTTCGCTCCGCAAATCCGACGCGGATATGATCGAGGTCGAATGACGCCTTTTTGCTCCGAGGTCAGGACTATTATTTTTTTTGACACGTAGTTAGCCTATGCTTACTGCAAATGAAAGAGAGGAAAACACAAATGGAACTGCGCATAGCTCTCGCCGGGAATCCCAACTGCGGGAAAACGACACTGTTCAACGCGCTCACCGGCTCAAATCAGTTCGTCGGGAACTGGCCGGGCGTCACGGTCGAGAAGAAGGAGGGCAGGCTCAAAAAGCACGACGGGATCATCATCACCGATCTTCCCGGCATTTATTCGCTGTCGCCCTATACCCTCGAGGAGGTCGTGGCGAGGAATTACCTGATCGGCGAGCGTCCCGACGCGATACTGAATATCGTCGACGGCACTAACCTTGAACGCAATCTCTACCTCACGACTCAGCTCACAGAGCTCGGCATACCGGTCGTCGTCGCCGTCAACATGATGGATATCGTCAAAAAGAACGGGGACAGCATCGACACGGCGGAGCTGTCGAGAGAGCTCGGCTGTCGGGTGGTCGAGATCTCCGCTCTAAGGGAGACCGGGATCATGGAAGCCGCGGATACGGCTATCGAAGCGGCAAAGAGCGGCAGGACGATCCCGATGCACACCTTTTCCGGAACCGTCGAGCACGCTCTGGCGCATATCGAGGAGGCAGCCGTTCACAAAATGCCGGAGGAGCAGCAGAGATGGTACG
>CACXED010000069.1 GCA_902766575.1 uncultured Ruminococcus sp.
AGCTCGGGCGAGCAGGACGCGACTATATTCGAGCCGTAGCTCGCAAGCTCGAGCACAAAAGGCAGCTTAAGATATTTCCTCGCGCCGGGAGACGCTCTTGAGATCACGACCTTCGGCTCGGAGGAGAGAAAATCCTCCGGCTCGCAGCAAAGATCGACCGCCGACTGCCTCAGAGCCGTTTTAAGAATATATTCGTTTGTCAAAACAGTGACCTCCGCTGAAAAATTGTAATAAATGCAAATAATTTCGAAATATAGTTGTTGACCGCGGGCCGAAAATATGATAAAATTATCACGGTGCGGCAGACTGCTTTTTCCGCCAGTCGGACGGCGACATACCCGTCACCTTGCGAAAGGCGCGGTTGAAGTTCGACGCGCTGTTGAAGCCGCAGGTCACTGCGATCTCAAGGACGCTCATGTCCCCGCGCTTCAGAAGCTCGAGCGAGCGCTCGATGCGGCGGGCGGTGATGTATTCCCACGGAGTGACGCCGTTCAGCTTCCGGAACAGCGTGATGAAATAGGTTCGGTTCAGCCCGGCGCGCGCGGCGAGCTCGTCGAGCGTCAGATCGCTGCCGAGATGCTCGTCGAGGTATCTCATCGCGGCGCTGACGCCGTGGAAATTTTCGCTGTCGACATAGCTTTTCTTTGTGTCGACGTAGTCGTAGCCGCGTATTAGCAGGACGAGAATGGTCAGGAGCTTGACCTTGACCATCAGCTCGTACTCCGCTCCGCGCGACTCGAGCTCGCTTCTGATGCCGCAGAGCAGCTCGCGGATCTCTCCGGTCGCGGGATTTTCCCGGTCGATGCGGTTTTCAAAGCGACCGCTGCGGTCGAAGAAGATCTTAAGGTACTTGGCGTCGAACATCTCGCCCTGGCTCGCCCAGATGAAGCGCGGCTCGAAATGCAGGTTCATCAGCGTTATTTCCTCGGAAATGTCGGTGATGTAATGCTCCTCGTGGGTGCCGAACAGAAAAATATCCCCGGGCGCGATGTCGTACTGACGGTCCTTGACGGTGTAAACTCCCCGTCCGGCGGTGACGAGCGAGATCTCAAGCTCGGTGTGATGATGCTCGCGGTACTCGCGCTTGGACGGCGCGGCGGTCGACCAGTAGAGCCTGAGGAGCTGATTCCCGCTGTAGGCGAGGATCGAGGATTCGTTCATATGACGGCTCATTTTCGAAATATCCTGCTTTCCTGTTTATGAGAA
Source organism: uncultured Ruminococcus sp. (assembly GCA_902766575.1). Lineage (GTDB taxonomy): Bacteria > Bacillota > Clostridia > Oscillospirales > CAG-272 > Flemingiibacterium. Next base: position 1,207 of record CACXED010000069.1, read on the forward strand.
TATTATAACTCCGGAAAAGCGTTTTGTCAATAACCGCGGGATATTTCGACTATTATAAAACAAAATATTTTTGAAAGGTGAAAAGATCATGTTTGAACTTAACGGAAAGAAAGCTCTCGTCACCGGCTCTACGCAGGGAATCGGCTTTGCCGTCGCGGAGTGCCTTGCGCGTCAGGGAGCCGACGTAATCGTCCACGGCTCCACGAGCCTTGAAAAGTGCGAAAACGCCGCAAAGCGGATCCGCGAGGGCGGCGCAAAGGGAAGCGTAGCTGTCGCGGTCTCCGATCTCTCAAAGCCCGACGGAGCCGAGCGTCTCTACGCCGAGGTCGGCGACGTGGATATCCTCGTCCTCAACGCTTCGATCCAGTACCGCAAAAAGTGGTTCGAGATCACTCCCGAGGAGATGGAGATCCAGCTCCAGACTAACTTCAAGTCCTCGCTGCGCCTGATCCAGCTCTGTGAGCCCTATATGGAAAAGAATGGCTGGGGCAGGATAGTCACGGTCGGCAGCGTCCAGCAGTACAAGCCTCACCGCGACATGGCGGTCTACGCTTCCTCAAAGGCGGCGCAGATGAATCTCGTCACCAATCTCGCAAAGCAGCTCGCGCCCTTTGGAATTACGATCAACAACCTCTCGCCCGGAGTCATCGCGACTCCGCGAAACGCCGACGCGCTCGCCGACAGCGAGTACGCAAAGCAGGTCTACGCAGGTATTCCGGCTGGCTATGCCGGAAAGGCTGAGGACTGCGCGGGCGCGGCTCTGCTGCTCTGCTCGGAGGAGGGCAGATACATCACCGGCATCGACCTCACCGTCGACGGCGGCATGAAGCTCTGAGCCTGAATTTACCGGAATAATACAAAAGCATCCGTCAGACGGGTGCTTTTTGTCTGACTTGCCGCAGGATTTTCTCGCGGTGATAATGTTTTTGTAGCAATTTAGCATATTAAAGCGGCTTGACTTTACAAGAACTTTATGGTATAATAGTTTCATCAATCAATCAACGCGAGTCAAGGTGACTCGTGTAATCTTTTCATCGGAGGTTTATAAAAATGAAGAAGATTTTAGCTCTCGCGCTGCTTGCCGCGATGCTGGTGACGGCTCTCGTCTCCTGCGGCAGCTCGAAGAAGTATGTCGTTCTCGAGGACAACTTCGGAGCGGAGGAATACGCGGTCGGCTTCCGCAAGGAGGACTACGCTCTCGCCGCAAAGGTTCAGGAGATCCTCGACGAGATGGGCAAGGACGGCACCGCCGGAAAGATCGCCGAAAAGTGGTTCGGCAACAAGGACGCTTTCCTCACCGGCAAGGAATTTCCCCGCGAGATGAAGACAGTAGACGGCGATGACTCGCTCCAGTACATCCTTGACAAGGGCGAGCTTGTGCTCGGACTTGACGACAGCTTCCCGCCTATGGGCTTCAGCGACTCCAAGACCGGCGAGATCGTCGGTTTTGATATCGACCTCGCCGAGGAAGTCTGCAAGCGCCTCGGCGTAAAGCTCAAGAAGCAGCCTATCAGCTGGGAGGCCAAGGAGATCGAGCTCTCGTCCAAGAACATCGACGTCATCTGGAACGGTATGTCGGTAACTCCCGAGAGAGTCGAGAATATGTTCCTCTCAAAGCCCTATGTCGCGAACGCGCAGGTCATAATCGTCCCCGAGGGCTCTGCCATCAAGACAAGAGCCGATCTCGCAGGCAAGAAGGTAGGACTCCAGAAGAGCTCGTCGGCGCTCGAGGCTGTCAAGGCTGACACCGAGACCTACAACGCTATTATCAATGGCGGCGAGATAATCGAGTTCGACGAGAATCTCACGGCTTACCTCGACCTCAAGGCGGGCAGAATCGACGCTTTCGTCGTCGACAAGGTCGTCGGAGAGTACATAATCAAGAACAACTGACCTTCAAAGACGAGCGTCAGACGGCAAAAACCGTCCGGCGCTCCTTTTGTTCAAAAAATAAGGCTTGAATTTTCAGCCGGAATGTGTTATAATATATCGTTAATGCGAAACGAAAATATTTTCCCTAAGGAGAGAACATAATGAAGATCAACCGCAACTACCTCGACCTCAAGGAGAGCTACCTCTTTTCCGACATCGCGAAGAAGACGGCGGCTTACAAGGCTGCAAATCCCGACGCCGATATTATCAAGCTCGGCATCGGAGACGTGACGCTCCCGCTCTGCAAGGCTGTCACCGACGCTTTCCACGCGGCGGTCAGCGAAATGGGCGAAAAGGAGACCTTCCGCGGCTACGGACCCGAGCAGGGCTACGGCTTCTTACGCGACGCCATCCGCGACTACTATAAGAGCGAGGACGGCGTGGAGCTCGACTCGGACGAGATATTTGTCTCGGACGGCGCAAAGAGCGACCTCGGAAATATCCTCGACATCCTGTCAAAGGACAACACGGTGCTCGTTCCCGACCCGGTCTACCCGGTCTACGTCGACACCAACGTGATGGACGGCAGAAAGATAAACTACATCGCCGGAAACGCTGAGAACGGCTTCCTCCCGCTGCCCGACGACAGCCTTGAAGCCGACGTCATCTACATCTGCTCGCCGAACAATCCCACCGGAGCGGCTTACGATCACGCCGGACTCAGGAAGTGGGTCGACTACGCTCTCGGACGCGGCGCGCTGATACTCTTTGACGCGGCTTACGAGTCGTTTATCACGTCTAAGGAGCTGGTGCGCTCGATCTACGAGATCGAGGGCGCGAGAAAGTGCGCGATCGAGTTCTGCTCCTTCTCAAAGATCGCTGGCTTCACCGGAACCCGCTGCGGCTGGACTATCGTTCCGGCGGAGCTTGAGTTCGACGGCGTGCAGCTTAAAAAGCTCTGGCTGCGCCGTCAGACGACCAAGTTCAACGGCGTCTCATATCCAGTCCAGAAAGCCGCCGCTGCGGTCTTTACGCCCGAGGGACTTTCTCAGATCCGTGAGAATCTCGACTACTACAAGCAGAACGCCAAGACGATCACCGACGCGCTCGACAAGCTCGGCATCTGGTATACAGGCGGAGTGAACTCGCCCTATATCTGGCTGCGCTGCCCGAATAATATGGGCTCGTGGGAGTTCTTCGACCTGCTGCTTACAAAGGCGAACGTCGTCGGAACGCCCGGAGCGGGCTTCGGAGCTATGGGCGAGGGCTTCTTCCGTCTCACCGCCTTCGGCGACCACGACCGTACACGCGAAGCCGCCGACCGCATCGTAAAGCTGCTGAAGTGATCCGATCGCTGAGAAAAGGAAAATTTCAGCTCGGAGACTGATAAAATCATGCCGGAACGGCTTGCCGTTCCGGCTTTTTGTAAAAAAATATCGTTTGCAGGCGAAAAATTCGCCAAGGTGCTTGACCTGCGCGTTAAAATAGAGTATAATATGTTTATAATTATTATTGATTGTTATGCTCAAAGAGAGGATAAAATGAATACATCTGTAAAATCAATTCTCGCGACGGCGGCCTGCGCGGCGGCGCTCTTTATACCCTCCTACGTCGCGATAGCCAATTATGTAATGGCTCAGAACGCTCCGGTCGATTCCGGGAGCGTCTCGGTGCTCGAGATTTCGGATATAAACGGCAAGGTCTTTACGCTCTCAGCCGACGACCCGGCGGCAAAGGCTGACATCAGCCGCTTCATCGAGCTCAACGACGCCGCTATCGAGCAGACCTCGCTCCCAGAGCCGCTGGTGGGAAACGATTATTTTGAGTTCAAATACTACAGCTACGACCGCGTCTCGGTCTATCGCTACTATTTCACCGATAACCCCAACGAGGCGTACTATGTCGACAGCGCCGGAAAGGCCTATCGCATCACCGAGGCCGACGCGGCTCAGTTCTTGTCCACAACCTACGCGCGCTGTCTCTACGACACTACCGAATTTCCGGTGATGACCATCTCCTCCGAAAAGGTTGCTCCGGTCAGCGCCGACTGGGCTTATCAGGCCTACGGCGGGGATTTCATAATGCTCGACGACCTTGAGACCGCCTCTCCCACCGAGAAGATCTATCCGATGAAGGGCGCGTTCGCGCTCAGCTTCGACGTCGAGCCGGATTTCCTCACCGTCGAGATCACCGACGGAGGTACTGTCGTTTATAACGATCTCTACGCCAACATCGCCAACGCGGCGCTCGAGGGCAAGAACATCGACGTCACGGTCAACGCCAAGTGGTATCAGAGCGAGGAGCGCGCCTGCTACGGCGAAGCGGTCTACAAGTTCAAGGCCAAGATCCTCCTGCCCGCGGTGTTCTACATGGGCGAGACCTCTGTCGAGCCGGGAGAATTTGTCGCAATAACCGCAAAGAACGTCGACGATCCGTCCGCCGTTACCTTTGCGAGCGAGCCGGACATCGGCTATACTCCTAAATTCTTCTCCGACGGAAGCTACGTCCGCGCGCTGATACCCATAAGCTGGGATTTTGCCGGAAGCGGAGTCGACAGTATAAAGCTCACCTTCTCCTACGGTGAGGTCACTCAGGAGATGATCCTCGACCTCGAGCCCAAGACCTTTGGAACCAGCACCATGGACATCAGCCCGGCTATCGTCTACCAGTCGAGAAGCGAGACGACGCTCAAGGCCTTTGCCGACGCAACCGATCCGCTGCTTGGCGAGACGTCCTCCGTTCCGCTCTGGGAGGGCGCGTTCCTTGAGGGTCTCGACGCGGAAAAGCTCGCAAAGGGCAAGTCCGCGTTCCTCAAGCGCGGCTTCGGACGCACCATCAATATCTCCGCGACCGGCGAGAGCTATCGCAACGACGGCGTGGATTACGTCGCGCTCTCGGGCGAGCCGGTGCTGGCGGTCAACAACGGAAACGTCGTCTACGCCGGATATCTCGAGTACAGCGGCTACACGGTCATCATCGACCACGGTCTGGGACTCAAGAGCTGGTACTACAATATGAGCTCGTCAAACGTAACTGTCGGACAGGCGGTCTCAAAGGGCGATACGATAGGCAGCGTCGGCTCTACCGGCTTCACGCCGACCGCCGGACTGCACGTAAAGCTCACCGTCTTTGACGTTCCGGTCTGCCCCTACTCGCTCTGGGAGAACGGCGTCGTGATGAGCGAATGATAAAGCCCGAAAGACTTTATCCCGGCGACCGGGCGGCGATAGTCAGCCTGTCGTGGGGAGGTCTCGGCGAGCCGAAGCTGATCCACAGATACCTTACCGCGAAAAAGCGTCTCGAACGCGATTTCGGGCTGATCGTCGAGCCGACGGCGCACGCGCTCTCGGGAGAGAAATTTCTCGGCGAGCATCCCGAGATCCGCGCGAGAGATCTCATCGCCGCGTTCCGCGACCCGCGGATAAAGGCGGTGTTCTGCGCCATCGGCGGCGACGACACGATACGGACGCTGAAATATGTCGACCTCGACGTATTGAGACAGAACCCGAAGATATTCGTCGGCTATTCCGACTCCACGATCAACCATTTCATGATGCAGAAGGCCGGGCTGATCTCGTTCTACGGGATCTCGGCGATGTGCGAGCTGGCGGAGAACCGCGGGATCAATCCCTACACCGAAAACGCCCTGCGCGCGATGCTCTTTGAGGACTCGAGCGGGTTTGAGGTCAGACCGAGCCCGGTCTGGTCGCGCTCGCATATCGAGTGGGACGAGAACAATAACGACAGGGGGCTTGAGTACATCCCGGATACTCACGGCTATGAGCTGCTCTCGGGCAGCGGCAGAGTCCGCGGAAAGCTCATCGGCGGCTGTCTCGACGTCTTTATGATGGCCGCGGGAACGAAGATATTCCCGACGCCAAGAGAATGTCGCGGCGCGATCCTGCTGCTTGAGACCAGCGAGGACAAGCCCTCGCCCGAGCTTTTCAGATACACGCTGCGGAATCTGGCGGCGCAGGGGATACTCCGCGCGCTGTCGGCGATAATCGTCGGCAAGCCGCAGGACGAGACCTATTATGAGGAATACAAAAAGGAGCTGCTCGGCGTCGTCGCAGGCGAGGAAGGGCTCGATATACCGATATTGTACAATGTGAATATCGGTCACTCGGCGCCGGTCGGACTGCTTGCGCTCGGAGCCGAGTACGAGCTCGACTGCGAGGCGAAAACGCTTACGCTCCGTGAGAGCGCGACTCTGCCGCGCACTTTGAATTGAGGATATGAACAGAAACAACAATTCCGGCGCAGCCCGGAACACTCAGAACACGGGACAGTACTATCCCGACCCGCGTCAGGCTCAGCGATCCAATAGTCAATCGCAGAGAACGGCGCAGAATCAGTACAGCGGGAACGGCGCCCGCCCGGCTCAGAACCGGAGCGCTCAGGGCAATCAGAACCCACAGAGCCGGAGTCAGGCTCAGCAGCCGCGTCAGGCGCAGTCAAAGCGCCGGAGCGCAGGCTCAGCGTCCCAGAGCCGCTCCGGGCGCCCGACGCCGAGACGCCAGACCTCCCGTCCCAAGGTAAAGCTGACGCCCGAGCAGATCGAGATCGACCGCGCACGCCGTCAGCGCGAAAAATACAAAATGCAGAAGCAGCGCAAGGAGGCATTAAAGGTCTTTTTCATGCGGCTTATGCTGTTTTTGCTCGTTTTCGCGGTGATGTGCGGAGCGACCGCGGCGGTTTTCTTCCTGAACCTCACAAGGCAGGACTCCACCGACGTGTCGGGCTACAGCTATAAGATCGGCGACGACAGCTATTCGCTCAAATACTCCGACGCGGTGCGCGAGGGCAGGGTCTACGTCAGCTTCTCCGACGTCGCGGAGCTCTGCGGACTGGCGACCGTCGGCTCGCCCGACGATATCAAATACGTCATCAAGGGCGAGGAAGCCGAGACTATCCGCTTCATCGCCGGAACGCGAGAGGTCTATGTCAACACGGTGGAGACAAGGCTCTCGGGCGACAGCTTCTGGCGCGACGGAGAGCTCTACGTTCCAGCAGATTTCGTCGCTGCCTACTTCAAGGGCCTCGACGTTCAGATCGACGAGAAAAAGCACACCGTCACGATCTCCCGCGTGCTTCTCAACGAGCTTGACGAAAAGGGAAATCTCAAAAAGGGCGAGGAGCCTATATACGATCAGCTCTGCTTTCTGCTCGCCTCTCCCGCGCCGCTCGAGGGAATCGACGAGGAGGACGCAAAGGCGCTTGTAAAAACGCCGGAGATGGGCTTTCTGCTCAATCTCACCGCCTATGAGGAGTATATGAATCCGGGCAACACCAAGGAATATCTGACGCTTGTCAATGTCGATCATCTGCTCGATTCGACCTATGTTCCGCAGGATCTCGTGGAGGTCGAAAACACCCGCAAGGACAGGGCAAAGCAGCAGCTCAGGCTCTACGCGGCAAAGGCGCTTGAGGCGCTGTTCAAGGAGATGGCCGAGGAGACCGGCTTCACCGACGTCACCGTCACAAGCGGCTACCGCGGATATTCCTATCAGCAGTCGCTGTTCAATCAGCAGCTTCAGAAAAATTCCCACCTCGGAGACGGAGCCTACGCTGCGGCTGCGGCTGTCGTCAATCCTCCCGGAGCTAGCGAGCATCAGAGCGGTCTGTGCATTGATATGCACAATATCGCTACCGGAGCCGACGTCTCCTTCGGCGAGACCGAGCAGTTCAAGTGGCTCTCCGAGAACTGCTGGAAGTTCGGCTTCATACTCCGCTATCCGGAGGACAAGACCGACAAGACCGGCATCTCCTACGAGCCGTGGCACTACCGCTACGTCGGACGCTATCACGCGCAGAAGATGTACGAGATGGGTATGTGCCTTGAGGAATACTGCGCTTATCTCGGAATTAACTGATCTTCGATCAGAAAGGAAGACTATTATGAATATCTGCACACAGACTCACAGATTCGACGAGGTCTACGGCATCGAAAAGGGAGTCGAGCTCCTCGCCAAGGCCGGCTACGACTCGATCGACTACAGTATGTTCTTCCCGGTCGACAGCGGAGTGCTGACTCTCCCCGACGACGAGCTGCGCGAAAGGTACACAAGGCTCCGTCGGCACATCGAGAGCTGCGGGCTCTACGTCTACCAGACGCACACGCCCTTTCCGACCTACACGTGGAATCCCGAGCGCGACCCGGTCATCTTTGAAGCCGAGCGCAAGGCTCTGCTGATTTCGTCGGTGCTCGGAGCGCGCTATGCCGTCGTGCATCCGCCGATTCTGCGGGAGAACCGCTACGGCTCAAAGTCAGCCGAGAACAAGGAGGTTGCGGTCGATCTCTACTCGCGCCTGCTGCCCTATCTCGACGAGTACGACGTCAGCATCGCCATTGAGAATATGTTCAATCACGACCCGGAGAAGAACTGCATCTGCCCGACCGTCTGCTCGTCCAGCGAGGAGATGGCTGACTATGTCGACACGATGAACTCGCTCTGCACAGGGAAGCCGAGATTCGTCGCCTGCCTTGACGTAGGACACTCCAATCTCGCCGGAGACAAGCTGGTCGGAGATATGGTAAGGACGCTCGGAAGCCGGCTGAAGGCGCTCCACATCCACGACAACTACGGAAAGACAGACGATCACACCGCTCCCGGCTTCGGAAACATCGACTGGGAGGGTTTCTGCGGCGCGCTGAAGGAGATCGGCTACGACGGAGATTTCGTCTATGAGGCTGACAATTTCCACCGACATTTCGATAAGTCGCTCACCTTTGACGCCGGAGCTCTGCTCTGCAAAATAGCAAGGAATATGACAGAGAAGTACGGACTCTGAAAAATACTCCGGAAAACCGCTTTAATTCGCTATAAAAATACACATCAGAAGGCTCGCTTTCGGCGGCTTATCTGTCATGTGCTACAAAAATTCAAACTCCGCTTTGTATGCTATTGACAAAGCGGAGTTGATTTCATATAATATAATATAACGTCAAAAATTCTAACAGATATGGGGAAATCAAATCATGCTTAAAGTCGTAAAGTTCGGCGGAAGCTCGCTTGCGGACGCCGCTCAGTTCAGAAAAGTAGCCGGAATAATCAAAGCCGACCCGTCAAGACGCTACGTCGTGCCCTCCGCTCCGGGCAAACGCACCAAGAACGACACCAAGGTCACGGATATGCTCTACGCCTGCTACGATATGGCGTCCCGCGGCGAGGACTTCGCCGAGTATTTCGGCGAGATCGAGGCGAGATACAACGGCATAATCTCGGATCTGGGTCTCGACTTCTCGCTCGCATCGGAGTTTGAGGCTATCCGCAACGCCTTTATCCACAAGGCGGGACGCGACTACGCCGCAAGCCGCGGAGAATATCTCAACGGACGCATACTCGCCGCTTTTCTCGGCTTTGACTTCATCGACGCGGCGAGCGTGATCTTCTTCAAGGAGAACGGTCAGCTCGACTCCGAGCGCACAAACACCGTCCTCGCCGCCGAGCTCAGACGCCATGAGCACGCCGTGATCCCCGGCTTCTACGGCTCGATGCCCAACGACACTATCCGCACCTTCTCTCGCGGAGGCTCGGACATCACCGGCTCGATAGTCGCAAGAGCCGCCGAGTGCGATCTCTACGAGAACTGGACCGACGTGGACGGCTTCCTGATGGCTGACCCGAGGATAGTCGACAATCCCCGCGTCATCAGCGAGGTAACCTACAAGGAGCTGCGCGAGCTTTCGTATATGGGCGCCGGAGTTCTGCACGAGGACGCTATCTTCCCCGTGAGATTCGCCGGTATCCCGATCAACATCCGCAATACCAACAATCCCGACGCGCACGGCACGCTGATCCTCCCGCAGAGCGGCAAGTTCGACACCGGAAACGTCATCACCGGCGTGGCGGGCAAGAAGGGCTTTTCGGTAATCACGATAGAGAAGGATATGATGAACGCCGAGGTGGGCTTCGGACGCCGCGTGCTCGAGGTCCTCGAGGTCAACGGTATGTGCTTTGAGCATCTGCCGTCGGGGATCGACAACATGAGCGTCATCGTCAACACCCACGAGCTGGAAGGTCGCCGCGAGCGCATTGTCAACGGTATCTGCCGTTCGGTCAA
>CACXED010000070.1 GCA_902766575.1 uncultured Ruminococcus sp.
AAGCCCTCGTACATCTGCTTGGGGAGCAGGATCTGATTGTAGTTGTGCATCTGCATGGTCGTGAGTCCGTTGAAGCAGCGCGGGCGGTTCATGCGGTCGAAGCAGCAGACGATATCGGCAGGGTCGAGCTTGTAGCCGTCGACGCCGATCGCGGTGAATTTTTTAAGATGCTCGTACCACGCCTCGCCGTAGTCGTCGGGCTTTCCGTCGACCAGCTCGCGCTCAGCCTCGGCGGTGAGGTCGTGTCTGACGCAGAGCCAGAGCGACAGCTTGAAGCCGTAGCGGTGCAAGGCTCCCATAAAGGTTATGTACGAGCGTTCGGGCGTCATGTAGTCGGTGATGTGGAAGCGTTTCGTTTCCCACTGCTTAGAGGTAGAGTAATCGTAGAATTTCTCCATCCAGCCGGGCTCAAGGCTGAACATATCGCAGGGAATATGCTCCTTTCTGAACCGCTCGGCGTGAGCGAGCACATCGTGCTGGGTAGCAAAGATCGGCGCGATGTAGGTGAGACCGTAAGCCCATTTCGGCAGCAGCATAGGCGCGCCGGTGAGCGTCGTGTAGCGTTTGATAACGTCGGCTATCGAGTCTCCGCAGAGTAAGAACAGATCGAGCTCGTCGTCCTCGCCGAGGCAGATGAGCCGGTCGCTGACCCGTCCGCCGATGTCGATAAAGCTGCGCGCACGGGAGTTGAGCCAGATTCCCCAGCCCTCCGAGCTTATGCAGAGCGGTATCGGGATCTCGTTGTACTGATAGCGCACCCAGTTCTGATAGGCTCTGCCGCGAAGTTCTATGCGGTCGTTCGCGCCTTCGCCGAGACCGTAGAAGCGCTCGCCGTCGTCGATTGCGAAGCTGATCGCAAAGGAGGATTCGGGCGGCAGAGTGTCGGCGAGGATCGGAGAGGGCTTGGAGTTTTCAGCCGGAGCGCCGATTATCGCCTGATAGTCGGTGAACTTATCCTTGAACTCGTCAGCGAGGCTGTCGTGCAGTTTGCGATATTCGTCCGAGTCCTCGGGAATGATATTGAAGCCGAGAACCTTTCCGTTCGGGAGGATGAAGCTGTCGCCGTCGACCTTGATACCGCTGTCCGACAGCTTTTCCGGGAGGCTTAGGATACCGTAGCGCTCGGCGAGGGTCTCGCCGTGTGAAGCCGAGAGCCGCATACGGATAATTCCGGGGGCGATATGTGTGAATCTGAGCGTTTTTTCCATAAATCAATTATCTCCTGTGAGGTTATTATTCTTTTTTGAGGACAGTCGGTATTCGCTCGGAGCGACTTTGCAGCGCTCCTTGAAAAAGCGGGAGAAGTAGGTCTGATCCGAAAAACCGATCGCGGCTGCGACCGACGCTATCGGAAGCTCGGTCTCTGAGAGGAGCAGCTTTGCCTGTGAGAGCCGATAGGACTGCAGAAAAGCCGTCGGAGTCGTCCCGATCTTTTCTCGGAACAAGCGGCAGAGATACTTTTCGGACAGCCCGACGTTAGCCGCTGCGTCCGATGCGGAGACTCCGTTCTGACAGTTCTGCCGGAGAAATTCCATCGCGCGCAGCACGTAGCCCTCCGAGCTGTCGGTCGATCTCCCCTCCGGCTTTGAGAGCCTCGACAGCACCGTGAACAGCAGTCCTAAAAACCCGAGCCCGCTGTCCATTCCGCCGTAGACCGCGTCCTGAAGCGGCTGACGGAGGGACTCGGGGTCTGAAAGCGCAGCGATATCGCGTCCGGCAGGGAGGGCCTTGTCGAAAAGCGCTCCGGCTTCCTCTCCGCCGACCTCGAACCAGTACTGCTCAAAGGGCTCGCTTGAGTCGACGCGCAGGCTGTGCGGCGCTCCGGGGCGCATGAGGAACAGATCTCCGCGGGCGACTGTCTGACCGTCAAAGCTGGCTCTGCCGCCGAAAACGAGCTGTAAAAAGTAATTTTCCCTCAGCATCGGTCCGACCGAAACACCGCTCTCGGCGATGCCGTGGCAGACATTCCGAACGAAAAGTCTCGGGTCGGGCTTGTCCGCGCAGACATTGGCAAAGAGCCGCCGACCTTTATACAGCATGAAATCATCTCCAGTCTACGCGCCGTTGGCTGCGGTCGTTTGATTAAGTATATCAGAAAAAGCGTGAAAAGTCAATATTGACGAGTGTTTTTTTCATTCACCGGAGCGGTCAAATATGATAAAATAGAAAAAACAACAATTTTTGAAAGGCAGGATATAAAAAATGCTAAATACGGATGTACGCGAATTCGGAGCTGTCGGCGACGGCGTGACCCTCGACACAGAGGCTATACAGGCGGCGATCGACGCCTGCTCGGCTGCCGGAGGCGGTCGGGTAACGCTCTCGGGAGGAAAATTCTTCTCGGCGAGGATAGACCTTCGCTCGGGAGTGGAGCTGCACATCGAGGTCGACGCGACGCTGCTCGCCACGACCGACGGCTCGGCTTTTAAGGAGGTCGAGAGCGACTACTGGGACACCGCAATGGCTCCGCGGCGCAATAAAAAGTGCTTCATCTACGCCGAGAACTGCCACGATATCGCGATCACCGGGCGGGGAAGGATCGACTGTCAGGGACGGAACTCCGTGGCTCCCTGCGATGCGATGGGGCTCTGGAAATACAAGCGCGTCGTGTTCGATCTCCCGGCAAGAATGATACTTTTCATGGGCTGCCGCGACGTTATCTGCGAGGACGTGCTGCTCTATGAGCCCTGCGCGGGCTGGGGCTACTGGGTCTGCGACTGCGAGCGCGTCGAGATGCGCGGTCTGCGTATCGACTCTAACCGCAACTATCCTAACGCCGACGGAATACACATCAACTGCAGCCGCGACGTTCACGTCTCGGACTGCGACATCATCGCCGGAGACGACGCGATAGTCGTCCGCGCCTACAACGGAGTTCTGAAGAAAAAAACTCCCTGCGAGCGCGTGACCGTCACGAACTGCACGCTTTCGAGCTATCAGGCGTGCATCCGCGTCGCCTGGATAGGCGACGGCGAGATCAAGAACTGCGTGTTCTCAAATCTGACATTCACGAACTCCAACTGCGGCGTAAGGCTCTCGATCCCGGGAGTTCCCGAGGGCAGACCCAACAATTTCACCGACGACGGCGGAGACGCTACGGTCTGCGAAAATCTTCTGTTCGAGAATATCGCCATCGACTCCTGCGTAAACGAGCCGATAGAGATACGGATCGATCCCGGAAACCGAATCGGCTCGATACGCGGGCTGCGCTTTGCGAATATCCTGTCAAAGAGCGGAAAAATGCCGCTGATACGCGGACGCGAGGACGCTCCGATCGAGCGCGTGACCTTCTCGGGCTGTACCTTTGAGAGAAAGAACTTCGAAACGATCGCCGACTTCATTCCCGACGCGGACGGCGGGCTTCTCAAGCCGTATCCGCCAAGGTCTCCCGAATTTGTCAACGTCCGCGGGCTTGTGCTCAACGACGTGACCTTCGACATATGAAAAAATCAGCGCGGATATGAAAGTCCGCGCTGATCTTATATTCCTGTCACATTCAAAGCGAAGCTCTCGCCGTACACGTCCGAGAAGATCGAGCGGTATTCGTCAAAGCTGATTTCTCCTCCCGAAACGAGCAGCTCCATCTCGACGCCGAACAGCATTACCCGATAGTCGAGCGCTCTCATTCCGGAGCGGAGATAGAAGCTCTTGCGGCTCTGACGCTGAGCCATGTTCGCGGCGTCGGCAAAGGTGCTCTCGATCTCGAGGATCAGCCGCTTATCGGGGAATTTTTCCCGCAGCAGCTCAAGTGTTTTTGTGCCGAGCCCGCATCCGCGCCGCTCGGGTGCTATCGCAAGGTAGTCGAGCAGCACGACGTCCCGGTAGGATACAGTCAGCGCCTCGCCGAGAAAATCATTCCCGTCCGTGACCGCGAAAATATCGTAAAAGCCCTCGCGCCGCTTGTCAAGCATGAGCTGCCACGGCTTTTTCTCGTTTTCCGGGAAAGCGGCGTCGTAGAGCCGCATAACACGGTCGAGAAAGCCTTCGCCCGGCGCGTCTGTGAGCCTGATTTCCATTTTCAACCTCCTGTAAAAAGCTCCGGTCGGCTCACAGCCGACCGGAGAGTGCTTATACGTTCATAACGACGGGTAGTATCATCGGCTTGCGCTTGGTCTTGGAGTAGAGGAATTTCGAGAGATCGTCCTTGACGTGACCCTTGAGCTCTGTCCAGTCGGTGATGCCGTTCTCGAGACACTCGGTGAGCGCCTGCTTTGCGATTCCGCGCACCTGATCCATCAGCTGCTCCGACTCGCGCACATAGACAAATCCGCGCGAGACGATGTCCGGACCCGAGAGTATCAGCCGCTCGTCGATGTCGACCGTCGCGACGACGACAATCAGTCCGTCCTGAGCGAGATGACGGCGGTCGCGCAGGACTATGTTGCCCACATCTCCGACTCCGTAGCCGTCGACGAGCACCTTGCCCGCGGGAACCATTCCGTTCCACTTTGCGCTGTCGCGTCCGATCTCGAGCACCTTGCCGATTTCGGAGACGAAAATGTGATTCTCGGGCATACCCATCTCCTGCGCTAACTTTTTGTGAGTGATGAGATGGCGCTGCTCGCCGTGGATAGGCATGAAGTATTTAGGCTTGGTCAGCGCGTGCATGAGCTTGAGCTCCTCCTGGCAGGCGTGACCCGAGACGTGAACGTCGGCGAGCGCGTCGTAGAGCACCTTGACGTTCTTGCGGTAGAGCTCGTTGATTATTCTGCCGACGAGCTTTTCATTGCCGGGGATCGGATTTGCGCTGATTATGACGAGATCATTCGGGCCGAGCTCGACCTTGTCGTGATCGGAGAACGCCATTCTGTAGAGCGCGGACATAGGCTCGCCCTGGCTTCCGGTGGTGACTATCGTGAGCTGATTGTCCTTGTAGCGCTTGATCTCGTTGATGTCGATGAGCGTTCCGTCGGGGACGTTCATGTAGCCGAGCTCGATGGCGGTCTTGACGATATTTGTCATAGAGCGTCCTGTGACGGCGACCTTGCGTCCGTGAGCGGCGCTGGCGTTGATTATCTGCTGGACGCGGTGGACGTTTGACGAGAAGGTCGCGATTATCACGCGGTTGTCGGGATGCTGCATGAGTATTCCGTCAAGCGAGCGTCCGATCTTCTTCTCCGACGGAGTGTAGCCGGGGCGCTCGACGTTGGTGGACTCGCAGCAGAGCAGCGTTACGCCCTGATTACCGATCTCGCCGATGCGCGGGATATCCATGACCTGACCGTCGACCGGAGTGAGATCGAGCTTGAAGTCTCCCGAGAAGAACACGGTTCCGACCGGAGTCTTTATCGCGAGCGCGCAGGCGTCGGCGATCGAGTGGTTGACGTGGATGAACTCGACCGAGAAAACGCCGAGCTTTACGACCTCGCCGGCTTCGACGGTGTTGAGCTGCGGCTTCTCGCGGAAGGTATGCTCCGCGAGCTTGTTCGCCACGATGCCGACCGTCAGCCTTGTGCCGTAGACCGGAGCGTTCACCGTCTTGAGCACATAGGGAAGCGCGCCGATATGATCCTCGTGACCGTGAGTCAGCACAAAGCCGCGCACACGGTCGAGATTCTTTTCGAGGTAGGTGACGTCGGGGATCACGAGATCGACGCCGAGCATATCGTCGTCCGGAAATCCGAGTCCGCAGTCGACGACGAGTATATCGTTTTCATATTCAAGTACGGTCATGTTCTTTCCGATCTCGCCGAGACCGCCGAGAGAAATGACCTTGAGCTTTGAATCGTTCTTTTTTCTTGCCAATAGATTCACTATCCTTCCGAAAATTAAGATAAATCAAGAGTAAATTATGTATCGCGCTCGGAGCATGGCATCCGAAAAATCCGGCGCATAATGGCGCACGAAAAAAAGACTGTTACATCGACAATAATCTAACAGTTAGCCGCTCCGGATATGCTTTTCCCGCTGCGCGGAGGATAAACGGGCGATCTTACCCTCCAACGCCGAACGGAACACATCCGGCTGATGTACCGGAATTGCTACGAACAAAATATAACGATATTATTATACCATTTGTTTGTGACGTATATAAGAGAAAGTTTATGAATATATTGTTAATTATAGCCCCTTCCGCGCCAGGGAATAATACTCGCGCGGGAGACACGAAAAGTGGCTTTCGCAAAAATCTTCATTAAATAAAGGAGTAGATCTGATACTATGGAAAGCAAGAAGCGCCGTGATAAATCCGAAGCTGAGAAAGCGGTCGAAGCTTACCGCTCAATCGGAGACGAGACCGACGTTTTAGGCAGCTACACCGGCATTTTCCGGGATCTGAGCGGCGAGCTCGCCGTAGGAATGTATCCTCCCTGCGGCGAGACACTCTCGGGGAAACCGGCTAAGAAGCACTACGAGACTCCGGTACAGGACGCCGACGATCTCTGATTTTCGCCAAGGCTCTGTTTTCCGCGTCAGAATATAAAATGCGCGGCGAGAGCTATCGCTCCGGCGGCAAGACCGACCGTCGCGGCTCCGGAAAAGTAGGCGATTATCCCGTCGGCAGAGCGGCGTATGCGTTTTGGAGCCGCTGGCCTCGGGAGCTTCTCCTCCTCTGAGGCGATGAGCAGCTGAGCTTCCCTCAGCATATCGCACTCGCGGCTGCCGGTCGGAAGCTCGCTTTTGAGTATGAAGCAGACCGAATCGAAATAGCGGCTCGGCGGGTTGTTCATCATTATGACGCGCCGCTGACATCCTTTTACCATCTTCAGACTATCGCCCGAAAGCGGCTGAGACCGGCGATATAGCCGTCAGAATCAGCCGCCCGGGCTTCCTTTCGCATAGATATCCTGAAGAATTTTTGCCGCGTCGGGAGATTTTATTCGCGGTAAG
>CACXED010000071.1 GCA_902766575.1 uncultured Ruminococcus sp.
CACGCTCGACGAAGCGACGGCGTGCATATGGGTCTTGACGACGCTGCAGTGGTAAGGATCGTTGGCGTACTCGTCGAGCGCGGCGCGATCCTCGACGTCGACCGCCAGCAGAACGTCATAGGAGCGGTTTGAGTGCAGGACATCGATGCCGACCTCGATTCTCTTGGCCGTCGGAACCTTGCCGGCCATCGAGAGGAGCACCTCCTTGGCTTTTTCGCACTGCTCGGGACTGTTGTCGGCGAGCTTGAAGCAAACTATGTGTCTGATCATTTTGTATTATCTCCTTTTTTATGGATACACTATTATAACACGCCGCGACGGGAAAATCAATAGGTTATAAAATATTTCAAAATTTCGTCTTGACAAACCGATTAAAAAGTGGTATGATATTAGGGTACCAAGGATAAACCCAGCTTATCGAAAGGAATGGTCTTAATTATGGCAGACGATGTACAGAAGGAACTCTTTGAGGACGATGAAATTTATACGCTGACCGACGAGGATGGTGTGGAAAAGGAATTCCAGCTGCTCGGAGCCTGCGAGCTCGAGGGCATTGAATATCTCGCGCTTATTCCGCTCGATGACAACGAAGCGGGCGAGTATGTGATCCTCAAGCATGAGTTGGACGACAACGGCGAGGATATGCTCGTCACCATCGACGACGACGATGAGTTCGACCGCGTGGCTGACTTCTTTGAGGATCAGCTCTTCGACGAGGTCGACTACGACGAGGATGGCCAGGGCGACAACAATTAAGCGGCGCTGTTTGACCAAAAAATGTTCCGAATTTCCAAGATTATTTAGTCAAAACCTCTTGATTTTTTCGAAAAACTGTGATATAATAATATCAGCATAAGCAACTTCCTGCTTAGTGCGTGATAATTCAAGTATTGGGACCCACATTAGAATAAATGGAGTCCTTCTTCGGCAGATGGGATGCAGACCTCCCGATCGTTCCTGATCGTAAACCTCCGCTTGCGGATGATTTTGCACGAACGGCTCCGGACGCTGGGAGCACGAAACTGCAGAGGGGACACCAGCCTTGCACAAGCAGGGTTTTCTAATCTTGAATTCACACGGCTCGGCGGGTTTTTGTTTATGCCTTTTGTGAGGAAAATTATGACAGATACTAACGATAAACGGAAAAAATTCGAGAAAAACTCTATCCTGCGGGTAAGGATCGACGACATGAACAATCTCGGCTCGGGGGTCGGGCGGACTTGCGGAATGGTCGTCTTTGTTCCCGGAGCCTGCACCGGAGAGCTGCTCGACGTAAGGCTTATCAAGATCGCGAAAAGCTATCTTGTCGGCCGCACTGAGCGCATTCTCGAGCCGTCTCCTTACCGCGTCAAGACTGATTGTCCGGCGTCAAAGCGCTGCGGCGGCTGCGTGTACCGGAACGTATCGTATAAGTACGAACTCGACTGCAAGCGCAGGACGGTAGAGGCGTGTATGCGAAAGAACGGGCTCGACGTCGAGGTGCTTCCGCCGATCTACGGAGAGCCGGACAGATACCGCAACAAGGCTCAGTATCCGGTCGGACGGGCTAAGGACGGATCGATAGCTATCGGATTTTACGCGGGAAAGACCCACGAGATCATAGATGTGCGCGAAGGCTGCCGTTTACAGCCTGAAATATTCGGAAAGATTGCCGACTATTTCCGCGATTATCTGACGTCTCATAATATTCAGCCCTACGACGAGCTGACCGGAAAGGGAACAGTCCGGCATCTTTATCTGCGGCGCTCGGAATCGACCGGAAGGGTGATGGTCTGTGTCGTGCTGACAGGGCGTGCGGACTGGATGTCCGGCTTTGCGTCCGGGCTGAGAGCCGCGATACCCGAGGTTTCGTGCGTTTATGCGAATATCAACGCCGATATCACAAATGTAGTGTTGGGAGAGGAATATATTCACATCTCCGGGGAAGAAAAGCTGACCGACCGGCTTTGCGGACGCGAGTTCTCGTTTTCTCCCGCGTCTTTCTGGCAGGTCAACCGCCCGATGGCTGAAAAGCTGTATAAGGTCGCCGGTGAGCTTGCGGATATCAGACCCGGAGATCGGGTGCTCGATCTTTTCTGCGGAATCGGGACGGTCGGGATGTCGATCTGTCCGCCAGAGACAAGGCTGACC
>CACXED010000072.1 GCA_902766575.1 uncultured Ruminococcus sp.
CCGCCTTTTTTGTGGAATGAGATATATTATATCATACAATTATTAAATATACGCTTGATGGACGTGAACGAATAATTAACTAAGCGTTAATATATTTCGCAAAGCGGCAAAATTTCGCAAAGGGATTGACTGCCGCTTGAATTTGAGCTATAATTAAAGATAACAACTCTCAATAATTCAGCGACAGGAGCTATAAAAAATATGAAAAAATTACTCGCGGTCGATTCAAACAGCATACTCAACCGCGCATTTTACGGTATAAGACCGCTGACCACGTCCGCCGGACTTTTCACAAACGCGGTCTACGGCTTTGCGAACATCCTGCATAAGCATATCGGATCGCTCTCTCCCGACGCGATAGTCGCGGCGTTCGATATGAAGGCTCCGACCTTCAGGCACCGGGAGTTCGAGGGCTACAAGGCGACCCGAAAGCCGATGCCAGGCGAGCTTTCGATGCAGCTGCCCTACGCGAAAAAATGCGCGGAGCTGATGGGCGCAAGGGTCGTGACCCTCGAGGGCTGGGAGGCTGACGACGTCCTCGGAACGCTCTCGGGGCTGGCGGACAGGAGCGGCGGCGAGTGGTCGGTCTGGATCCTGACCGGAGACCGCGACTCGCTCCAGCTGATAGGCGAAAACACCACCGTTCTTCTGGCAACGAACACCGAGACTGTCAATTTCGACCGGGAAAAATTCATCGAAACCTACGGAGTCGCGCCGGAGCAGTATGTCGACGTCAAGGCGCTTATGGGCGATTCGTCGGATAACATTCCCGGCGTCGCGGGGATCGGCGAAAAGACGGCGTTCAAGCTGATCGGCGAGTTTTCAAGCCTTGACGGCGTTTACGAAAATCTCGGGTCGCCGTCGATTGCAAAGGGCGTTCGGGCGAAGCTCGAGTCGGGACGCGAGTCGGCGTACCTGTCGCAGAAGCTCGCGCGGATAGACAGGGAAGCGCCGCTCGGCTTTGAGCTCGACGGGCTCCCGGCTGCCGAGACCGACCGCGAGGGGCTGCGCGGGCTTTTCCGCGAGCTGGAGTTCAGCGGGCTTGCAAAGCGGTTCGGGCTCGAGGACGAAGCGGCGTCGGAGGTACAGGCGGAGCGCAAAAAGCTCGCGCCCGGAGAACTCGACAGACTGCTTTCGGAAAATTCCGGCTCGAAATGCGCTCTCACGCTTGAGGACGGAAAGCTGTCAATATCGTTTGACGGTAAGACGATAGTTGAACCTGAGGGCGTCTCATCCGGAGAAATGCTGGAACGTCTTGAAAATAATCGGATAAAGACGATAGTTTATGATTCAAAGAGACTGTATCACGAGCTTGAAAACGCCGGGATCGTAAAAAAGTCCACCTTTGACCGGGACGTGATGCTCGAAGCCTATGTGCTCGATCCGGCGGACGGACAGGATTCAGCGGTTCAGCTCATGGCGAAATATATCGGAAGCGGAGCGGCTGGCGACAGACTTCCGAACGCCGCAGAGGTCTGGCGTCTCGACGGGGAAATGGAAAAGCTGCTCTGCAAGCGCGGGCAGGAAAAGCTGCTGACCGATATCGAGATCCCGCTCGCAAAGGTTCTTGCCGACATGGAAAAGATCGGCTTCATGGTCGACCTCGAGGGGCTCGAAAAATTCTCAGACGAGCTCTCAGAGCAGGCGGATCAGCTCCGCGAGCGCATTTATTGCGAAGCCGGGATGGAGTTCAACATCAATTCGCCAAAGCAGCTCGGCGAGGTGCTGTTCGAGCGTCTCGGACTCCCGTCCGGGAAAAAGACTCAGCGCGGCTATTCGACCAGCGCCGAGGTGCTCGAGCGTCTCGCGCCCTTTGCGCCGATCGTCAGCGACATCCTCGACTACCGTCAGCTCACCAAGCTCAAGTCCACCTACGGCGACGGACTCGCAAAGGCGGCCGACGAAAACGGCGTGATCCACACGAGCTTCAATCAGACCGTCACAGTCACCGGGCGGCTTTCGTCCACCGAGCCGAACCTCCAGAACATCCCGGTCAGAACCGAGCTCGGACGTGAGATGAGACGATTCTTTATACCAAGCGCTCCCGGGCGAGTGCTGATCGACGCCGACTATTCCCAGATCGAGCTGAGGATCCTCGCACATATTTCCGGAGACGAAACGATGCTCGACGCCTTTCGGAACGGGATCGACATCCACGCCGTGACCGCGTCGCAGGCGTTCGGAGTTCCGCTCGAAGCCGTCACGAGCGAGATGCGCAAGCGCGCCAAGGCGGTGAATTTCGGAATAGTCTACGGCATATCGGATTTCTCGCTGGCTCAGGACATCGGCGTTTCGCGAAAGCAGGCGGCGGAATATATCAGCTCCTACCTCGCGAAATACCCGAAGGTCGACGAATATCTGCATGAGGTCGTCCGAAAAGCGCGGGAGGACGGCTATGTCACGACGATGTTCGGCAGGAGACGCTATATTCCCGAGCTCACGTCGTCAAAAAAGACGCTCCAGTCCTTCGGCGAGCGGGTCGCGATGAACAGCCCGATTCAGGGCACTGCGGCGGATATCATCAAGCTCTCGATGATCAACGTCGACCGCGCGCTTCGGGAGAGCGGGCTTGACGCGAAGCTGATATTACAGGTTCACGACGAGCTGATCGTCGAAGCGGATAAGAAGGACGCGGAAAAAGCCCGCGATCTTCTGGTGCGCGAGATGGAATCGGCAGTGAAGCTCGATCTGCCTCTGACCGTCTCTGCGGCGATCGGCGATAGCTGGTACGACTGCAAGGACTGATTGCATAAAATCAGCAAAATCGGACGATAGTTTGCAATAGCAGCAAAGGTCTGCCGGGCACGGCAGACCTTTGCTTTGTCAAAATATTTTGAACGATGCGTCAAGGCATTGACAAAACACAGAAAATATGATATAATAAAGTATTATTATATCTAAGGAAGAAAAAATGATCATACTCGGCATCGACCCAGGCATTGCTATAGTCGGCTACGGCATCATAGAATACAAAAACTCGCGCTTTGTGACGCTTGCGCACGGCTCGATACAGACTCCGGCGCACACCGACGTGGAAGCGCGGCTCGAAATGATTTACAATGAGCTCACCGACCTCATCAAAATCTATCATCCGGAGGAAATGGCGATAGAGGAGCTCTTTTTCAACACCAATCACACAACGATGGTTCCGGTCGCCGAGGCGCGCGGAGTGATCCTCCTCTGCGCGAGGCAGAATGGGCTTCACGTCGCGGAATATACGCCGCTTCAGGTCAAGCAGTCGGTCGTCGGCTACGGAAAGGCGGTCAAAAAGCAGGTCATGCACATGGTCTCGCTGCTGCTCCGGCTCGAACAGACGCCAAGGCTCGACGACACCTGCGACGCGCTGGCGATCGCTATCTGCCACGCCAACTGCACCGGCTCGCGGGTCAGGGATTTCCACAACGCCAGACAATAAATAACATAAAACAGGAGATATGCTATGTATTACCATGTAAACGGCGAGCTCTGCCTCACCGAGGGACATACCGCCGTCGTCGACTGCGGCGGAGTCGGCTACGCGCTGACGGTCAGCGACACCACGATAGCCGCCATAGCCGCTCACATCGGCGAAAAGGTCAGGCTCTACACCTATCTCGCGGTGCGCGAGGACGCGATGGAGCTGTTCGGCTTCGCGTCGATGCAGGAAAAGGTCGCGTTCACACAGCTTATTGGGGTATCTGGAGTAGGCCCCAAGGTCGCGATCTCGGTGCTGTCCTATCTGACGCCCGAGCAGTTCGCTGCGGCTGTGATCTCGGGAGACGCAAAGACACTCTCAAAGGCGCGAGGGCTCGGCAAAAAGGGCGCCGAGCGGATAATCCTCGAGCTGCAGGAAAAGCTCGCCAAGGAATACGGCGAAGCTCCGGTCAGCGCGGCTCCCGCTGGGATACAGGCGCCGGGCAAGCTCTCGGACGCGACGAACGCTCTGCTCGTGCTCGGATATTCAAAGGCGGAGGCGAACGAGGCTCTCGCCGGAATCGACGCGAACTCGATGACGCTTGAAAACATGATAACCGCCGCTCTCAAACGGCTGATGAAATGATGAGGTAAATTATGGATTTTGATGAGCTTGACCTCGAAAACCGGATAGTCAGTCCCGAGCTTTCGCCCGAGGATATCGACCCGGATCGCAGTCTGCGTCCCGAACGGCTCGCAGATTACGTCGGACAGACCAAGGCTAAGGAGAATCTGAAAATCTGCATCGACGCGGCGAAGCTCCGGGACGAGACGCTCGACCATGTGCTGCTCTACGGCCCGCCCGGGCTTGGAAAGACAACGCTGTCGCAGATCATCGCCAACGAGCTCGGCGTGAACATCCGCGTAACCTCCGGCCCGGCGATAGAGAAGCAGGGCGATCTCGTCGCGCTTCTGACGAATCTTCAGGAGAAGGACGTGCTGTTCATCGACGAGATCCACCGCCTGCCGCGTCAGGTCGAGGAGATCCTCTATCCCGCGATGGAGGACTA
>CACXED010000073.1 GCA_902766575.1 uncultured Ruminococcus sp.
GAACGCGCTCGACCATCTCGACGCCGCTGCCGAGAACGGCTTCTCGGTCGCTTCCACCGGCTGTCAGATAATTATTGCCGACGGTCTGACCGGACGAGACGAGGTCTGGATCCCGGTCGAGGGCGGCGAGCTTGTCAAGGAGGCTAAGATCGGTCGCGCGATCATGGACGCGGATGTGTTCATCTCACTGAATCATTTCAAGGGACACGAGTGTACCGGCTTCGGCGGCGCGCTCAAGAACATCGGCATGGGCTGCGGCTCGCGAGCCGGAAAGATGGAGCAGCACAACGGCGGTAAGACTGCCGTCGACGCTGAAAAATGCGTCGGCTGCCGTCGATGCGCAAGGGAGTGCGCTCACGGAGCGATCTCGTTCGAAACCGGAAAGGCTCAGGTCGACCAGTCGAAGTGCGTCGGCTGCGGGCGCTGCATACACGCCTGCCGCATCGAGGCTATCGAACAGTCAGCCGGAACCGCTAACGACGATCTCTGCAAAAAGATGGCTGAGTACGCCAAGGCGGTTGTCGACGGCCGTCCTCAGTTCCACATCAATATCGTCAATCAGGTCTCGCCCTACTGCGACTGCCATCCCGAAAACGACGCGCCGATCATTCCCGACGTCGGAATGTTCGCGTCCTTTGACCCGGTAGCGCTGGATATGGCCTGCGCCGACGCCTGCAACGCACAGCCCGCCTACGCGGACTCGGTACTCGGAGATAACCTCAAAAATTCGCACAGACACGACGGAATCGTCGACACCGACGCCGACCGCTTCACCGCGACCTCGCCCTCGACGAACTGGAAAGTCACGCTCGAGCACGCAGAAAAGCTCGGAGTCGGAGTTATGGATTACGAGCTTGTCACTGTGAAATAATGGATATATTCGTCCTCTGTCTCGAGCTGATCGGAACGGCGGCGTTCGCGGTCTCGGGAGCGCTCGTCGGGATCGCCAAGCGGATGGACATTTTCGGAGTCTGCATACTCGGAATGACCACCGCGCTCGGAGGCGGAATGATACGCGACGTGGTGCTCGGAATGACTCCTCCGGCGGCGTTCAGCTCACCGGAGTATATAGCCGTTGCGGCGATCGTGTCGCTTATCACCTTTATCCCGGCGGTCAGGCGGCGATTTGATCCCGGACACCGATTCTTCGAGCGGATGCTGCTGATTTCGGACTCGGCCGGGCTTGGAATATTCACGGTCAGCGGCGCGCTGGCGGCGATCAGAGCTGGATTCGGAGACAATATCCTGCTCGTCCTGTTCGTCGCGGTCATGACCGGAGTCGGCGGAGGAGTCCTGCGCGATATCTTCGCCGGGAGCCGTCCGATGATCTTCGTCAAGCATATCTACGCCTGCGCGTCGTTATGCGGAGCGGTCGTCTTTCTGATCTGTCTGAACACGATAGGGAAGAACGCCGGGATGCTCGCCGGAGTGGCGGTCGTCACAACGCTGAGACTTCTCGCGGCGAAATACCGCTGGAGTCTCCCGAAGCCGAAGGATTAAATTTAATCATCAGCCGTCCGCATCGTCCGGACGGCTTTCGGCGTTTTCCACGGAGATCAGATTCAGAAGCGAGTCGACGGCGCTCCAGTATGCGCGGGGAGCAATTTTGCCGGAGACTCCGTGCTCGGCTCCGGGGACGATCAGCAGCCGCTTCGGACATCGGCAGGCGTCGTAGATCCTGTGGGACATCTCGGTCGGGACGAAGCTGTCGTTTTCGCCGTGTATCAGCAGCACCGGCACGGTTATCCTCGGCGCCGACGCGACAGGCGAGCAGTCCTTTACCCTGAAGCCGCAGAATACCCTCGCGAGCAGCAGCGTCAGGTCGAGAAAGGGAAAGCAGGGCAGGTGAAGATATTTCCGCGTGACGTGCCTGAATACCTCAAGCGCGTCCGAATAGGGGCAGTCGGCGACGACTCCGGCAAGTCCGGGCGGATGGTCGGCCGCGGCGCAGAGCGCAGCAGCGCTCCCCATCGAAACGCCGTGGAGGATTATCCGGCAGCCGGGAAGCCGTTCCCTGACCGCGGCGCACCATTTTTCAAGGTCGAGCCGGTCGCTCCAGCCAAAGCCGATGACTCTGCCCTCGCTCTCGCCGTGAGCACGGCAGTCGGGCAGGAGAACGCTCACTCCGCGGCAGAGATAGCCGCAGAGCGTCGAGGCGTGGTCGCGAAGTCCCGACGAGCGATAGCCGTGGACGCAGATCGCGCAGATATCGCTCCGCTCTCCGGGGAAAAAGCAGGCGCGGAGCATAAGACTGTCGTCGGATCGGAGCGAAAGCCGCTCGTGCGGCAGCAGAAGCGCGCGCTCGGCTCTGAGCTTTATCGCTTCGGAATCCTCCGGAGCGCGTCTGAGGATCCGGTCGGAGCGCGCCTCGCTTGTCCTTGCGAGCATCAGCTTTAGAAAATGTCCCTCCGCCGCGCCGGTCAGAATCAGCCCGCCGAACAGCAGACTGAGTATTTTTTTCATTTCAAGACGCTCCTTTCCTCAGGACATCAGCGAGCAGATCCTTTTTGCTATACCACTGTATTTACTGTATTTGCAGCGGAGCCGGCTCTTATGCAGGAAAAATTAAGGCAGACCGGGGAATAAACAGAAAAAAATACGGACTATAAAAAAAGAGGCAAATTCATTTCGCCAAAGCCCGAAAGACGGGAAAATTGTTTGTGAAAAAAGCAATACGGCATACCCCGGCGCAGTGTCGTTTGTTGTTAATGTGGTAGATTTTTAGCAATTCCTGTTGACATACGAAAAAAAAAGGAGTATAATAACCCCAACGAATCCGAAAGTGATCTTTCGCTTTCGTCTTTATCTTTACAGGAGGTACATCTTATTATGAAAAAGTCACTAAGAATCCTTTCCCTCGTAATTGTCGCAATGCTGCTCGTCGGCACCCTTTTCGGATGCGGCGACGACACATCGGGTAAATTCGTACTCGGCGGAATCGGCCCGATTACCGGAACCGCCGCTACTTACGGTCAGTCTGTCCGCAACGGCGCTCAGATCGCAGTAGACGAGATCAACGCAGCCGGCGGAGTAAACGGCGTCAAGCTCGCTTTCCTCTTCCAGGACGACGAGGCTGACGGCGCAAAGTCGGTTCCCGCTTACGAGAACCTTATGGACCAGGGTATGCAGATCCTCATCGGCGCTGTAACTTCCGGCGCTTCGGTCGCTCTTAACGACGCGGTCGGCAAGGACGGCATCCTTCAGATCACCCCCTCGGCTTCTCAGCTCGAGGCTGCAAACCAGAACCCCAACGCTTTCCGCGTCTGCTTCACCGACCCGCTTCAGGGCGTCGCTATGGCTGACTACGCTTACAACACCCTCGGCTACAAGAAGGC
>CACXED010000074.1 GCA_902766575.1 uncultured Ruminococcus sp.
CTCTCGACGTTGAGGAGAGCCTCGGCGTTAAGCGCGTCGTTGACGGTGGTCGTTATATTCAATGTAAGCTCGCGGATCGTCAGCGAAGCCTCGCCCTCGGCTTCGGTGGTCGCGCCGGACTTGACGCCGTTCTTGCCCTTTGAGTTGACGTCAAGGCTGCCCGAGCCGCAGATCACGACCTTTGAGCCGTCCTTGCACTTGATCACCGCGCTCTCGGCGTCGATGTTATCGGGATAGTTATCGGAATTGTTCTGCTCGGAGTCGGTCAGCGAGTTCTTGCCGGAGACTATGATCGTGACCTCGCTCGACTTTCCGCAGGTGATCGGAGCGGTCGCGGCACTCGTCAGGTCAAGCCCGTCGAGTACGAGGGTCACTCCGGTCGTCTCCTTCTTGACGCTGATCGAGCCGTCGGAGCAGCTTCCCGAGACGATGTAGGTTCCGGAGCCGTTTATGGTCAATGAGTTCCCATCGGTATCATAGCCGGTATATTTTCCATCCTTTACGGTTATTCCCTTGTCGGTGAAAACGAACGACGTCGCTCCCGAAGCGTCGTAGTCAGCCGCCGATACCGCCGGAATCAGCGTAAGCAGCATCGCGAGGGTCAGGAGCAGCGCGAGAAATTTGCTTTTTTTCATTGGTAATACCATCCTTTCATTTGTTTGTGTAATTATTGTAGCTCACCATCCTAAATTGTACCTAAAGAAATTTTTGGTTTTTCCTTTAGGCTGGCTTTAAGTCGGTCTGTTATAATTCTGTCGGCAAGGAGGAGAGCATATGTCAAACGATATCCAGTACAGCTTTGCGAGATGCGAAAAGAAGTATCTGCTCGAAAGAGACGTCTATACCGGGCTGCTCGGACGGCTCAGACCGCGGCTCAGACCCGACGAATACGGAAATTATTCGCTCTGCAACATCTATTACGACACCGACGACTGGCGGCTCGTGAGGGCTTCTATCGAAAAGCCCGTATATAAGGAAAAGCTCCGGGTGCGCAGCTATGGCGTCCCGAAGCCGGACGGAAAGGCTTTCGTCGAGATAAAGAAAAAATTCGACGGAATCGTCTATAAGCGCAGGATCACGACCGGTATAGATAAGGTCGAGCCGTTTCTTAATCTCGCCGACCCTGCCGACTACGGTCAGATCGGACGCGAGATAATCAGCTTCCAGCGCTTCTATCAGACAAAGCCCAAGGTTTTCATCGGCTACGACCGGATCGCCTTTTCCGGGATCTCCGATCCGGGACTCCGGATAACCTTTGACACGAACCTGAGATGGCGCGTCACCGATCTCGATCTGCGCGCCGGAGACTGGGGAGAGCCGCTCGACGACTCGGACAGAGTGCTGATGGAGATTAAGCTCTCCGGAGCCTATCCGCTCTGGCTCTGCCGGATACTTTCGGAGATGGGAGTTTACCCGGTCTCGTTTTCAAAATACGGAACCTGCTACACAGAACATATTCTTAATAGAAAAATCAAAAAGGAGGCGCATTTCTGTGCTTGATTCAATTTTAACCTCTGGTATAACGCTGACGACCTTTCTTATCTGTACCGCCGTGTCGCTGATTCTGGGAGTGGGAACGGCGCTTGTGAGTATGTACAGGGCGAAATCGACCCAGAGCCTCGCCGTGACCCTCGCGATACTGCCCGCCGCGGTTCAGATAGTGATAATGCTCGTCAACGGCAATATCGGCGCGGGAGTCGCCGTCGCCGGAGCCTTCGGTCTGGTCAGATTCCGTTCCGCGCCGGGTACGGCGCGGGAGATCGGCTCGCTTTTCCTCGCGATGGCGATAGGGCTCGCGACCGGAATGGGCTATGTGGCGCTCGCGGTCATAGCGTTTGTGATAATCGCCGCCGCGATGCTGCTGCTCACCGCGCTGAGATTCGGCGAGGGAGACGCGGAGGAGCGGGTGCTCAAGATCACGATTCCCGAAAACCTCGACTACGAGGGGCTGTTTGACGATCTTTTCGTAATTTACACAAAGTCGCACACGCTCGATAAGGTCAAGACCTCGAACATGGGAACGCTCTACGAGCTCGAGTACCGGATAGTGCCGAAGAACGGCGGCGTTCCAAAGGAATTTTTAGACGAGATCCGCTGCCGGAACGGCAATCTCAACATCGTCTGCGGCAGGATCTCCACAGCCGAGAGACTCTGAAACCGACTAATTATAAAATAAAGAAGTGATATTATGCGTCTTTTAATCGCGGAGGACGAGAAGGATCTCGCCGAAGCGCTCACGGTATTTTTTGAAAAGAATCAGTTTGCGGTCGACGCCGTCAACGACGGCTTCTCGGCTTACGAGTACGGCTCGTCGGGCGAGTACGACGCGATAATCCTCGACGTCATGATGCCAAAGCTAAGCGGCATAGAGGTCTTACAGAAGCTCCGGAGCGAGGGTATCAAAACTCCGGTGATGATGCTCACAGCCAAGGGGCAGAAGGACGACCGCATAACCGGCTTCAACGCCGGCGCCGACGACTATCTCCCAAAGCCCTTTGAGCCGGACGAGCTGATCTGCCGTGTGCGCGCGATGCTCCGTCGCGGAGAGGGCTATAAGCCGACTCTGCTCTCCTACGGCGACCTGACGCTCGACCCGGGAACCGGTCTCATGGAGTGCGGCGGGCGCTCCGCCAAGCTCAGCGGGCGCGAGTATCAGGTCATGGAGCTTTTCATGCGCGACCCGAGGATAGTCTTTTCCGCCGACCGGATTATGGAGCGGGTCTGGGGCTGGGACAGCGACGCCGAGATCAACGTCGTCTGGGTGCATATCTCAAATCTCAGGAAAAAACTGGCGGCGATCGGTTCAAAGGTGAATATCCGCTCGAACCGGGGGCTGGGATATCTCCTCGACTTCAGTCAGTGAGCCATGATCAGAAAATTACGAAAGCGTTTCATACGCATAGCGATGCTCTCGGTGACGGCGGTGACGGTGCTGCTCTGCCTTATCATGAACATCGCGAACTTTGTCTCGGTGGACGCGGGACTGACGGGTATGCTGGACGTCATCTGCGAAAATCAGGGCAAGCTGCCGCATATGCGTCCCGGCGAGCGTCCCGACGTCAAGCCCGGCGGGCAGTTCACGCAGGAGACGCCCTATTCGACGCGGTTTTTCGTGCTCCGCTACGATTCGGACGGGAATCTGATCAAAGCCAATCTCGAGAGCATAGCCGCGGTCACGGAGGAGGATATCGACAGATTCCTCGTCATAGCCGAAAAGCGCGGAGTGGGCTACGGCTACACGTCGGGCTATAAATATCGTGTCGTGCAGACCGGTGAGGAACGCTATATGGTTGTCTTTCTCGACTGCCACAGCGAGATGCGGTCGACCATGACTACCGCGATTATATCTATTGCCGCGGCGGCTGTCTGCATAGCGCTTGCATATGTGGCTGTAGTGCTCTTTTCGCGAAAGGCGGTCGATCCGGTGGTCAGAGCCTCCGAGCGGCAGAAGCAGTTCATAACCGACGCGAGCCATGAGCTCAAAACGCCGATCACGGTCATCGCCACCTGTCTGAGGGTGCTTGAGATGGAGACCGGCAGTCAGAAATGGATAGACAAGGCAAAGGCTCAGACCGAAAAGCTCAAGGAGCTTGTAAACTCGCTCGTGACGCTCTCGCGGATGGACGAGGAGAACGCTCCGATGAAGTCCGAGCCCTTTCCGGTCAGCGACGCGGTTCGTGAGACGGCGGAATCCTTTGCCGAGCTCGCCGCCGCCGGAGGACATGAGCTTGCGGTCTCGATAGCGCCGGATATAATCTATAACGGCGACGAATACGCGGTGCGCCAGCTGGTGTCGATACTGATGGACAACGCGGTGAAGTACGCCGCAGAGGGCTCGCCGATCTCGATCTCGCTTGAAAGAGCCCGCCGGGGAGTCGTGATCCGCACGTCCAACGCCTGCGAATTTATGTCTAAGGATGAGCTGTCCAAGCTGTTCGACCGCTTTTACCGCGCCGACAGCTCGAGGAGCTCGGAGGGCGGCTTTGGGATAGGGCTTTCGATCGCCCGGGGCATCGCGGAGGGTCACAGGGGCTCGATCACCGCGTCGATGGACGGCGGGAACATCGTTTTCACCGCCGAGCTGAGATGACCGCCGCGGAAACGACTCTAAACCGTCTGTTGAGCTCCGGTCTCCGACCTGTCGCTTGACCTGTTCTATGCTTTCTGATATAATAGTGTCGGAAAGGATGTGACAGACATATGTCAAATTGTCATATGACAATAGGCAAGGTAATCCGCAGGCTCCGTATCGAGCGCGGGCTCACCCAGAGCGAGCTCGCCGAGCGTCTGCTCGAGGGAGCGTCGGCGCTCATTACGACTCACGACGCCGCCGGAGTTTTTGCCGCGTGGAGCGAGCTTCAGGAGGGACTGAAGCGCTTCCCGGCTAATATCCGTATGCTGATGTAGAGCATCGAGTGGGGAATCTGCCTCGCGTATCCCGAAAACGGGGTTTATTACCTCCCCGATCGTGCGGAGGAGATCTGCCGCGAGACCGAGCGGCAGGCGGGAGTGATCATCTCGTCGGCGGAAAACACCACGGATATCCTGCGCGCGCACATGATAGCCGCTCTGCTGAACGCCGCGAACGGCGAATACCGTCTCGCCGGAAAGCACGCCGAAAACTTCCCGTGGAGAGCCGACATGACCTCGCCCTGCATAAACGCCTACATCGAGCACTGGCGCGGTGACAGCGTCCGGGAGGGAGAGTATCTCGAGACCGATCTGCATATGCACCTTGAAGCGATGCTCGACTCGCTGACCATGCTCGGAAAGACCTATATGGAGAGGTCGAGGTACGACGACGCTTCTAAATGCTTTGAAGCCGCCTTTGGTGTCATCGAGTGCTTCTTCGGAGCCGAAGCCGCCGCTCCGGCGCTCCATTCGAGGGAGTGCGGCGATATTCACGAGCTGCTCGCCGAGTGCTTCATCGCAAGAGGCGAGCGCGAGGAGGCTCTGTCAGAGCTTGAGCGAATGGCTGACTACGACCTCGGTGCCAAGCTCTCAAAAAGCGGCGAAAGGCTTACCGCGCCATTTTTCAGGGACGACGGCTACAACTGGTATCCGAAGCGCGAGCGCTCGAGAGCGGCGCGGGAGCTGCTTGAAAAGCTGAGCTCGCCGGGACTGTCCGGGCTTTCGGGCGACAGCCGCTTCGAGGAGCTCAAAAACCGCGCAGAAAAGCTCGGCTGAGACTTGAAATCTCCTCCGGGCTGTGGTATAATAATATTATAAAATTCCGCAGCGGAGGCGATTTTAATGAAGCTCTTTCGCTCGAGGGCTGAAAAGGAGCTCGACGGCATCATCTCGGAGCTGAAGCAGTACCTCGCGAACAACTACAAGGATCAGGCGCATCTGATGCGAAAAAAGCTCCACGAGCGCGCCGAGGCGCTTCACGCCGAGGGTAAGCTCAGCGACGAGCTTTTCGAGCGCTACGAGCGGCTCTACGAGTCGTTCACCGAGGAAATGAAGAACTACAACCACCGCGAATTTTACAGCTCATGAGAAAACGCCGCACTAAAGTGCGGCGTTATTTATTACTCCACGTCGAGATATTTCAAAAGCGTCGCCGAGTCGACCTTTGCGAGGGTTTCCTCGGCGCCGTCGGGCGCGCGTCGGATTATGTACTTACCGTTCGAGTAGACGATATTGCCGTCCGGGTCGAGGGTGAAGCAGAGCACTCCTCCGCGGATAAGCTCGTCTGCGCCGTTTTTCAGGCGGCGCAGCTCCCAGCTTTTCGGGATGATACCGGGAGAGGGCTCGCCCGAGTTGGCTTTCAGCTCGCGCTCGGCGTTTATCAGGTTGCCGTCGATGAAGATCTGACCCGCGTCCCTGTTCTTCGCCTTCTCGCCCTGACTTGTGAGCGGACTGCCAGAATATTTCAGCGAGAAGAAGTTGAAGAAGCCGAGCACCGCTCTCGCAAGTCTCACCGGAAGCATGAGAAGATCGGTAAGACAGCCGCCCGACGACTGCTTTCCGGCTCCGTAGGGATGCCTCAGATAGTACAGACTGCCGTCGGGAGCTGACAGCGGCTTTACGAAGTCAAATCGCTCGTCCTCGAGCAGAGCCGTGAACTCTCCGCTCCTCAGATCGAGACGGCAGAGCGACGCCGGGCCTCTCGGAGCGGTTTTCGGACGGTTCATCGCGCTCATCAGCGCGGAGGGAGTCATGATCGGCTCGGAGGGCTCGCCCGGATTCTCGGGCAGTCCGGCGCTCGAGAAGTAGAGCGCCTCCGGCTCGGTCCGCGACCATACCGGGTCGAGCTCGAGGGTGTGTCCCTCGGTGACCTCGGAGAGGTCGAAGCTCTGCAGGTCTCCGACCGCGATGTGAGCCTCGCCTGCCCGCATGACCGAGACCGCGAGCCTGTGCCGGAAGATATCGAGCCCGAGATATACCCGGTCGTTCGAGCTGACTGCGATCGCTTCGGAGCGGTCGTCGGAGCTGATTTTTTTGTAAATGCCGCTGACGTCGTCTATCCGCTCCGAGAAGTAGAGCGCGCCGCCGTATTCGGCGAGCCCGTTGACTGCCGCTCTGACCGAAGCCACGCGGCTCTCGGCGTCGGAGCCCGGCTCGTAGACCCCGGTGAACTTCGCGCCCTCGCCCGAGACCTTCCACTCGCGTCTGCGCGCCGATTCGGCTGTGCGGCGCAGATAGCCGTCGCGGATCCCGTCCGGGAGCTCGCGCGGCTCTTTGTCGAGCAGAAACTGCTTCCCGTCCTTTATGAAATAGAGCTTCATTCGCACACTCCCATAGCGCTTCCCGAGTAGGTCCACAGAAAGTCCTCGGCGACCTTTTTCATCTCGACGGCTATTCGGTCTTGGTCAAAGCCGAGAGTTATCCAGAGCCTGCCGAAATACTCGTCGATTATCTGAACGTCGATGAGCAGCGTCCGCTCGTCCTTCCAGGCCGCCGACGCCGCGCATTTATAGTAATTGCCCGGGCAGGGAACCGAGCCGATTTTTCTCGAATAGCCCTCCTCCGGGAAAAGTCCGAAGCGGTTCGAGCACATTCCGAAGCTGAGAGCCTTGTCTCCCTGCGCGTTGGTGTATTCGAGCTTACAGTCCTCGCCGAAGGTCAGCCGCAGTGTCTTTATTCCCATCGGATTTTCGTCGAGCGTCCAGAGCTTGCCGTTTATCTCCCGCTCGAGCGGCGAGGTCTTGTCTCCTCTTGCCGACATGAGCTCGAGCGAGCCGGCGTATTCGTCGAGCGAGGTCTTTGCCGGTGGATTCTCGGGCAGCGGCTCTCCGGCGGCTGAGACTATCAGGTCGTAGAAGCTGTCGATTATGATGTCTCCGGCGTCGTCGATGCCCTGATTGTCGCCGTTGTAGATAAAAATCATATCCTTTTCCGGCACGGCTATCGAGAACTGACAGCCCATGCCGTTGAAGTAGAAGCCATCGCGCAGCTTCCAGATCAGGTAGCCGTAGCCGTAGGAGCTGCGTCTGCGGCTCTCGATCCCGGCGGTCGGTATCAGCGCCGAGGTCGCCTCACGTATGAATTCAGCATCAAGGAGCTGTTCGCCGCCGACTCTGCCGCCGTCGAGCACGAAGCGGCAGAGCTTCATCATATCCCTCGCCGTCGCCAGCACCGCCGAGTCTCCCCACGAGTGTCCGCCCGGACATTCAAGGCAGGTCAGCTCCTTTGATACGCCGATGCGGTCGAGGAGCTTTTTTCGCAGATATTCGACAAAGCTCATTCCGGTCAGACGCTCGACCAGAGCTCCGAGCACGAACGAGCCTGTGCTGTCGTACTGGAAGCGGCTTCCGGGAGCGGCTGTCGTCCTGGTCGTTGCGAAATAATGCCTGACGCGGTCGTCTGTGCGCGCCGAGAACCAGTATTCGCCGGCTTTTGGAGTGCTCATCATCAGCATCTGGCGGACGGTCTGAGCCGCCATAGCCGGGTCGGGGATATTCGCGGTCTCCTTTTCGAAGTATTTTCCGATCGGATCGTCGAGCCCGAGCAGCTTATCCTGCGCCGCAAAGCCGACCGCCAGCGCGACAAGGCTCTTGCTCTGCGAATACTCGCGGTGCAGAAAGTCGGCTGTGAACGGCGGGTAGTATTTCTCAAAGAGTATATCGCCGCTCCGCTCGATCAGGATATTGTGCGTCGAGAGTCCCGCGTCCTCGAGGGCTTTCAGAAAGCGTTCTATCGCGGCGGAGGATATCCCGCTCTGCTCGGGGGTTATGAGCTTCATGATTTTCATTCCTTTCACGATATTTGTCTGTAGCTTATCTCATCGCGTGACGTTTTTTATCCACCGCTTTGACCTTATATAGATCAGACAGAAGCTCGATTTTATGACCTCGTCGCTCATCAGGCAGGCGTAGACCCACCAGACCGGAAGCCCGAAAATATGCGCCGCGGCCGCTCCGAGCGGTATCGAAATCACCCACATCGGCACAAAGTCAAAGAGCATCGCCGTCCGCGTGTCTCCGCCGCCGCGCATGACTCCGACTACCGCCGTGGTGTTGAAGCTCTTGATGAAGATTATCACCGACATCACCGATATGATGTTGATCGCCGCGGCTTTCGTCTCGTCGGCGACGTTGAACAGCGAGACCGCCGGGTGTCTCACGAGCAGCACCACGCCCGACATCACGACTCCGAGCAGGGCTGACAGCGCGAGCATCGTTTTGGCGTAAGGGTAGGCGTTCTCGCTTCGACCCGCGCCGATCTCCTTGCCGATGATTATCTGCGTGGCGTTGGCAAAGCCGATCGCCGAGAGCAGACCTATCTTCTCAACGATGTTCGCGACCGAGTAAGCGGCGTAGGCGGCGTCGCTGATGTGTCCGATTATCACCGAGTGGAGCGTGATCCCCAGTCCCCACATCGTCTCGTTGAGTATGACCGGCAGGCTGTAGCGCACAAAGTCGCTGATCAGCCCGCGCTTTATCCTGAACATCCTCGCAAAGGACAGCCTGACTCTCCGGTCGAAGAACACGACGTAGGTGAGGACTATCAGGAATTCGATGATCCTCGCGATCAGCGTCGCCGCCGCCGCTCCGCGTATCCCGAGCGCCGGGAAGCCGAGCTTTCCGAAGATCAGTATATAGTTGAGGATTATATTCGAAAAGATTCCGACCGTATTCGAGCCGAGCGCTATTCCGACCTGCTCGGTCGAGCGCATTATTCCGCAGAGCAGACTGGTCAGCGAGGCTATCACATACGACGCGAGGACTATCCTCAGATACTGCACGCCGAGCTCGATGACCTCCGGGCTGTCGGTGAAAAGCCCCATGACCTCCGGCGTGAACAGATAGCAGACCAGAGTGAAGATACCTCCGACCCCTATGGCGGCGGTTATCGCGATTCCGGCTATCGAGTTGATCGCGTCGGCGTCGCCCTTGCCCCAGTACTGGGCGATCAGCACCGACATTCCAGAAACCATTCCGAACAGGAACAGCGAGTAGACGAAAAAGGGCTGATTTGCAAAGTTCGCCGCCGAGATCACCGCCTCGGAGCTCTCTCCGACCTGCCCGAGCATGACTGTGTCCATCATGTTGAGCAGCAGCTGAAGCACGTTCTGAAGCGTCATCGGTATCGCGAGGGAGAGAATGACCTTGTAGAAGCTCCTGTCGCGGACGAATATCGGGGTTTTGATTTTCTGATTCATAAGAAGTTCTCCAAAATTTTGGTATATTGATTATAGCATTTTAAGCCGTTTTTGTCAAGTGATATTCATTAAATCAACTGTCCGCGCATATGGTAGGAAAAGAATGGAGATGAAGCTGAATGAAAAAGCGACTTGACACGATATTGCTCGCCGCCGCGCTCTTTACTGTGTCGGGAGCGATGCTCGCCTACAATCTCGCAATGCTCGGACGGGACGGGACGATCTCGACCGTCTCGGGCGAAATTTCCGGGAACGACAGAGTTATCAGCGCCGCTGCGGAAAGACAGCTCGACGCTTCGGTAGCGGCGGGAGCTTTGCCGGCTGAGACCGACGCGGAGACAGAGGTGGGACTCGTGCGCGATTATGAGCTTCTGCCGCCGGCTGTCACCTCTCCCGGTTGAGATCGGAGCGTCCCGGAAAAGCTCCATGGCGCGCGCCGAGGGTCAGGGTGAGCCTTCCGACGGCGGTTCTGCTGGCTCTGGCTGTGATTTTCAAGCCCCTGCGGGAGCTGCTCGTCCCGATATCGGCGGCGATGATACATGAGCTCGGGCATATCGTAGTGATAATGCTCTGCGGCGCGGATGTCGGCTCGATAG
The DNA here is from genome assembly GCA_902766575.1 of uncultured Ruminococcus sp. Classification (GTDB taxonomy): domain Bacteria; phylum Bacillota; class Clostridia; order Oscillospirales; family CAG-272; genus Flemingiibacterium. Next base: position 10,204 of record CACXED010000074.1, read on the forward strand.
AGGTCAGCCTTTTCGGAGCGGAGATCGGAGCTCTGACCGGCAGGCTCAATAAGACGCGGCGGATATTCGTCTATGCGGCGGGAGCGCTCGCCAACCTCGTTTCCGGAGCGATTGCGGCGATATTCGGATGCGAGCTGTTCTGCGCCTGCTCGCTGGCTCTGGCGATTGTGAATCTGCTCCCGGTGAGGACACTCGACGGCGGCTGCATCGTCTGGGAGCTGCTCGGCTCGTTCAGATACGGCAGGACAGCGCTCGAGCTTCTGACCGGGATTTTAGTGTTCGCACTCTGGGTCGCGGCGGTGATAGCGCTGCTTTTCACGGGGAATATCTCGCTCTGGATGCTGTCGGTCTATCTTTTTGTGACGCTATATCTCGGAGGGCGGTGAGCAAAACCGACGTCCCCGCCGGCTTTCAGCGGGGACGTCAGCGCTATTTGTCATTGCGGATAATTTCAAGCGGGAAGGGCAGCTCGGTCAGCGGTCTGAGCGCCAAAAGCGTCAGCGTCAGCGGATCATCGTCGGCGGCTATGCGGTTTGAGTGCAGTACTCCGCACTTTTTGCAGCGGTGGATGACAGCCCACTCGCCGCGTCTGCCGTCCCGCCGTGAGAAGATCGCGATAGGCTCCATCAGACCTCCGCAGCCTGCCGAGCGGTCGCCCGGGATATTGTCGAGGTGCAGGCTGTGCAGGCAGTAGGGACAGTGGTTGCGGTTATGCGTTCCGGCGTTCTTGGAGCCTACCTCGCGCCCGCAGTTGACGCACACGAATTTCGCGTCGGGTATCGAGTCGAATTTCGACTCGGGTCTTTGGGACTTTATGTCCTCAGAGAGTCTTTTTTTATAGCTGTATTTCAATTTTCCTCCGGCTCGTCAGAATCGACCGGGAGGTCATCGCATGGTTAATGTTATTTGCGGCAGCCGATTGGTCTGCTGACCTCCCGGTCTGACGCCGATTGTGATAATACCAAACAAATTCTCCTTGATTTTTATTTTTATGAAACCTTAGCGCTGTTCTTGGGCGCCATCTTGGACATCTGACGCTGAGCCATGACGAGCCCGTAGTAGATGCCCCGCTTGCGCATGAGCTCGTCGTGAGTTCCGACCTCGGCGACCGTGCCTTTGTCGAGGACGATGAGCCTTGTCGCGTTGCGCAGGGTCGAGAGACGGTGAGCTATCGCGAGGGTCGTTCTGTCCTTGATGAGCTTCTGCAGCGACTCCTGAATCTGCCGCTCGGTCTCGGTGTCGAGGGATGCGGTGGCTTCGTCGAGGATAAGTATCCTCGGATTGTGCAGCAGCGCCCGGGCTATCGAAATCCGCTGGCGCTCGCCGCCCGAGAGCGTGTGACCCTTTTCACCGACCTTGGTGTTGTATGCGTCGGGGAGCTTCATTATGAACTCGTGCGCTCCGGCGATCTTGGCGGCGGTGATTATCTCGTCGCGGGTCGCGGTCGGCTTTGCGTAGGCGATGTTGTCGTAGATCGTCCCGGCGAACAGGAAGGTCTCCTGCAATACCACGCCTATCTGCGAGCGCAGGCAGTCCTGCGACAGGTCGCGGATGTCGATTCCGTCGACCTTTATTGAGCCCTCGCCGATATCGTACATTCTCATCAGCAGGTTGATGAGCGTGGACTTTCCGACGCCAGACTTTCCGACGATGCCGATCATCTCGCCCGGCTCTATATGGAGGTTCACGTTCTTGAGAACGTCGGTAGACTCGTCGTAGCCGAAGGCGACGTTCTCAACGTCGATGGTTCCCTTGATCGCGATAGTCTTTGCGTCCTCTCGGTCGGGAACGTCGATCTTCTCGTCGATTATCTCAAAGACCTTTGCGGTCGATGTGGTGAACTGGACGAGTCTGCGCGGCAGGTTCGCAACCCAGCGCAGCGGGCCGTAGATCATTCCGACATATGCCGAGAACTGCGACATCTCGCCGAGCGTCATCGTCCCGCCGATTATGCGGTTTCCGACGTAGAACAGCAGGAAGAACTCGCCGATCCCCATGAAGAAGTTCAGCCACGGCCAGATCGTCGCCCAGATCCGCTCGTTTCGTATCGTGATATCGCGGTACTCCTGCGAGACCTCGTCAAAGCGGTCGGACTCGCGCTTCTCCATTCCGAACGCCTTTACGACGCGGATTCCCGAGAAGATATCGTGCAGTATCGTGTTCGACTTTGAGTAGATGTTCCACGACCGTCCGTAGAGCGGATGTATGAAGCCCCAGAAGTATTTGAACGACATCGCCACCAGCGGTGCGGGGAACAGTATCAGCAGAGCGAGCCTCCAGTCGTAGACGAACAGCATTACCGATACCGAGATCAGTATCAGCGACTGCTGAACGAGATCGGGCATTAGTCCGGTGATGAAGTTCTGTATCTGCGAGGTGTCGCCGTTGACGCGGTTCATGAGCTCTCCGGCGGTGCGCTTTGAGATGCGCGAGATCGACATCTGCTGGATCTTGGAAAAGACCATCTCGCGCAGCTTTACTATGACCTTGTTCGAGGTTATGACGAGCACCCGGCTCCGGACTATTCCAAAAAGCTGCGAGACGATATGCACAGCCGCCAGCGAGATTATCACGAGCGCGAACTGCCAGAGCAGCACGCTCTCGGGGCTTTCGGTCTTGATAAAATCGTCGACGAGGATGCGGTTTATGTACGGGGTCAGCAGATTTACTCCGGTTATCGCGAAGAACAGCACGACCGATACCGCAAGATACCATTTATATGGCAGCGCTATCTGCCAGAGCCGCTTCATGACGCCCTTCTTGTCTACGCAGTGCGGGCAGACCGACGAGCCGGGCGGCAGCGGACGTCCGCATTTCTCGCAGAAGCGCGTGAGATCCTTCATGTAGTCAAAGCTGAACTCGCCGGTCTTTTTGAATTTGTTGATCCGCTTCATGACCGCGGCGTACTCGGCGGTGCGCGAGCTGTCGCTGCGGCAGATCAGATAGTCCGAGCCGTTCAGTATGCAGTCGGCGGTGACGCTGCCGACTCCGGCGGTTATTTTGAACTCGTCCGCCTCGCTGAGCTTTATCTCCTTGGTGCGCTTTCCGTTCTCGTAGACGAGCAGAGCCTCCTTTGTCAGCGCGCAGAGACCGTCGACACGCTGGTCGAGCTTATTCTCCGCGGTGACGTGATCGGAGAGGGTGAAGTCGAATATCGTGATTATCCCGTCGGGTGAGAGCGATGGGTCGACGGAATGGAGTCTCTGCCACATCTGCTCCTTTTTGCGCTCAAGGCGTTCGGCCGCGAGCTTTTCCTCAAGCTCCGCCTGAGTTTGTATGCTTTCCATTGAATCACTTCCTTTCTTTGGAAAAGCCTGACGCTTACAGATATAATTCTATCTTCTTGTAGCTCTGACGGTCGAGCGCTTCGACGTCTGGAATCTCGTAGCGGTTGCCGTCGACGTCGAGTATGAACAGCCGCTCCGAGCCGTCGGGATTCGTTGACTTGATGATGCTCCGGTAGGTGTCCTGAAGCGTGAAGGACTTCTCGCCGAACTCGCAATCGCATCTCCAGTAGGAGAAGCCGTAGCGCTCCTTGACCGAGTAAATTTTCTTTATCGTCGGCGTGTAGTACTTCGCGTCGAGCTCCCGTTCGAGCATCGAGCGCTGGGGCTCGTCAAAGTCGTCGAGCGAGCGTATGAAGCCGATCTCCTTCTTGTCCTTGTCGAGCACCGAGATATAGTCCCGCGGCATATCGAACGGAAACGCGCGGGAGAGGAAGATCCGCTCGGCGACTCTCAGCATCTTGCCCTCGGGAAGATTGTCCTCCTCGGGATAGTGAATTTTTTCGCCGTTTTCGTCCTTTTTCTCGTCGGGCTTTTCGGGATTCAGCAGGGTGTCGGTCGGCTTGTCGACCACGGCTCTCAGCCCGAGAAAGCCGTTCTTCTCGGTGAGCGTGCAGTTGCTCCGGTCGAGATAGGTTATCTTGACTATGCCGCGGAGCTCTGCGGGAACCGCGGGGGTTTTTTCGTTTACTTCCATTATTGTTCCACTCCTTTCGGTCAGGCTTCGATGCCGATGTTCTTGAGCGCCTCGACCTGCATACGGTAGAGGTTGTAGTAAATGCCCTTTTTGTTGATAAGCTCAAGGTGAGTTCCGAACTCGGGCATCTTGCCGTTTTCGATGACTATCAGCTTGTCCGCGTCGCGTAAGGTCGAGAGACGGTGCGCGATCATTATCGTCGTGCGTCCCTTGACGAGCCGCTCGAGCGCGGTCTGAATCTGGCGCTCGGTCTCGGTGTCCATAGCCGCGGTAGCCTCGTCGAGAATGAGTATTTTCGGGTTTCTGAGGACTGCGCGGGCTATCGAGACGCGCTGGCGCTCGCCGCCCGAGAGGTCCTTGTAGCCGAAGCCTATGCGTGTCGAATAAGCGTCGGGGAGCTTCATTATGAAATCGTGCGCTCCGGCGATCTTGGACGCCTCTATCACCTCGTCGAGCGTCGCGTCGGGACGGGCGTAGCGGATGTTGTCGAGGATTGTTCCCATAAAGAGATAGGTCTCCTGCGAGACTATCGCGATGTTCTTGCGGAGGTCGGCAAAGGAGATGTCCTTTACGTTCACGCCGTCGATGAGTATCTCCCCGGCGGTCACGTCGTAGAGCCTTATCAGCAGGTTGGCGAGGGTCGATTTTCCCGCGCCGGTGTGGCCGACGATGCCGATGACCTTGCCCGGCTCGATGTCGAAGCTCACGCCGTCGATGACCTTGCGGTTCTTGACATAGGAGAACTCGACGTTATTGAAGGTCACGCGGCCCTTGATGTCGTTCATCAGGACAGGCTTTTCGGACTCTACGACCTCGGGAACCGCGTCCATGACCTCAAAGAGCCTCGAGCAGGCGTTGAGACAGTCGGTAGCCCAGTAGGTCATGTCGACAAAGAAGTACATCGGGCTGTAGACCATGTTCATATACGAGATGAAGGTCACGAGCAGACCGTAGGTCAGCTCGCCCTTGATGACCATCCAGCCGCCGAACGCCCACGCGAAGATGTTTCCGAGATAGAGCAGAAAATCCGCCGCCGGATAGGCTAAGTTCTGGAAATCCGAGAGATTCTTCTCGTTCTGGGCGAGACGCTTTGAGTAGCGGTTGAAGCGGACGACCTCGTTCTTCTCCTTTGAGAACGCCTTGACGACGCGGATTCCGCCTAAAACGTCGGACAGCGCGCCGTTCATCGCTCTCGAGCTCGAGTAGCGCTTGGCGTGGAGCTTGTCCTCCTTTGCAAAGGCGAACCTGACGAGCAGGAAGAAGCAGGGCACTGTGATCAGCGACAGAAACGCGAGGAGCGGATTCAGTATGAACATTATTATAACGAGCGCGATTATCTGCACGACGTTCACGAGAAACCACGGAAATCCGTCGCAGAAGAACTGATAGATAGTCAGCGCGTCGTTGTTGACCTGAGTCATAAGTCCTCCGGTCTGCCGTCCGGTGAAGAAGCTCAGCGAAAGCCGCTGGATAGCGTTGAAGATAGTCTGCTTTAAGTCGTAGGTGATCAGCGCGGCGATCTTTGAGGTTATGATGCCGTTGAACATACTGCACAGCACCGAGAAAACTCTCATGCTGATTATCATCGCGAGGACGAGCAGTATCTGGCCGTAGAAATCGCCGTCAGGGTCGAGCACCTGATCGTAGTAGAACGCCGAGCCGATATAGGGCGACAGCACTCCGAGCACGCTCATCAGCACGAGCATCGCGAGTACTATCGCGAGCTGCTTTTTATATTTAATGAAGAATATGCTCATGCGCCTTATGAGCTTGCCCTTGTCCATGCAGCGCGGGCAGATCTTACGGTTCGGGTCGGGATAGCGCGAGCCGCACTTCGGGCAGAACAGCGACTCCTTGGAGTCCTCCTCGTCGAGCTCGAAGGGCTTGCCCTCCTTGACCTTTTTTATGTATTTGCAGAAAAGGTTCATCTGCGACTTTGACGTGTTCGTAAAGACGGCGACGAGCACGCGGCCGTCCTTTTCCTTGCTCTTTGCGGTCAGCCGTCCGGAGGAGAGCAGCTCCTCGACCTGAAAATCGTCGAGGTCGTCGAGCATATAACATTCGTAGGACAGCTCGGTGAAGCCCGATTCGAGCCTTGCGGCGGTCGCTCCGGAGAAATGCCTGTGTCCGCGCGGAGAGAGGGTCATTATTCCCGAGATCACTAAGAGCTCTCCGGCAGTAGCGGCGAGATAGCAGTCGCAGTGAGCGCCCTCCTTGTTCATATCGCACTTGGCGAGAAGCATCAGCTTGTCCTCGGAGACGCCCTTGCGGTCGAGCGCCTGTATAAGTCCGGATGGGTAGTTATCGAGTGCAACCATTGTATCACCTCTCAATTAGTATAAATTCAAAAAGCGGCGGTTAATAATATTATAATATTTTTATAACTGAAAGTCAATATAAAATATGTTTTTATGGGAATATTCCTGATATTATTGCGCGATTTTCTGAAATTGATTAAAAAAGATGTCAATAATGGATAAATAATCGGCGCTCGGATTGTGCAAACAGTGGAAAATAGAAAAAATTCGGCGTATCTCTTGACAGAAAAGAGCAAGTGTGGTATTATTTCAATCTAAGGCAGAGCCGCTAACCTCGCGGCGTTGCCTTACAACCTTTACAAGAAGCAAGGAGTTGATAAGATTGCTTAATGTAAAAACATCAAAGGGGTACAAGGAACTGAAGCGCGACTTCCAGACGCTTCCGATGAACTGCCGTCCGGTTCCGTTCTATCATATGGACGGACGCTTTGCGGAAAACGGAAAGCTCACCGACGAGGTCGCTAAAAATATTGCTCTTTACAAAAAGAGCGGCTACGGCGGACTTACGCCGCTCCCGGTCTCGGCTATGGGCGGACACGAGGGAACTCTCCCCGCGTTCGGAACCGAGGAATATTACGACAGCTACAGGGCTCTGCTCGACAAGGCGCGCGAGCTCGACATGAGCATCGTCTACTACGACGATCTCGACTTCCCGAGCGGACGCGCGGGCGGCGAGCTGGCGAGGGTCTTTCCCGACTCGACCGCGCTGGCGCTCAGACGCTTTGAGTACGAGTGCATGGAGGGTCAGACTGTAAAGCGCGCTCTCTACGCCGAGGAGGGCTCAAAGCTGATGAGCCTTGTCGCGGTGGAGGTCGACGACCGCCGAGTCATCGATCTGCGCCCATTCATCGACGGCGACGAGCTTGTCTGGACGGTGCCGGAGGGCAACTGGAACGTCGAGGAATACGTCTGCGTCCCGGTCAAGGACGGCTACGCCAACTTCATGAGCTACGACGCTTCGATGGACTATATCTCGCTGACCTATAAGCGCTTTGCCGACCGCTATTCCGACTACTTCGGCGACGTCGTCAAGATGACCTTCTACGACGATCTTCAGTATCAGGCTCCGAACCGCAGGATGTGGGACTACAGTCTCAACGAGGTCTTTGAGGAGCGCTACGGCTTTGATCCCGCGCCCTATTATCCGGCGCTCTGGGAGGAGATCGGCGAGGACACAGCTCACTACAAGGCGCTTTTCATGGACTGCCGGGCGCATATGTTCGCCGACGGCTTCTTCAAGGCGGTCGGAGACTTTACAAGACGCTGCGGACTCGCCTCGACCGGACACGTCGCCGAGCCAAAGGACGCATCCTGCTCGTGGCTCTACGGCGACGGATTTCTCTGGCGCAAATACAGCGGAGCGGTCGGACTCGATCTCGTCCACTCCTATATGTACGGCTTCAACGGACTCAAGATCGCGTCGAGCGCCGCTTACAACTACGATATCGGAACGGTCGTCTGCGAGATCTACGGCAACTACGGCGTTCTCGACGAGAGAATACTTTACTGCGAGGCGATGAACGCCTTTTCGCGCGGCGTGAACTATATGATCCCGCACACGCTCTGGCTCTCGGGAAAGGCGCGCATACCGCACGAGGTCTCGCACCGAAATCCGGAGTTCAGGGATATCGTCCCGGGACTGAACGACTACATGACCCGCTGTCAGGCTCTGCTTCGCGGAGGACGGCATATCTGCGACATCGCGATGCTCTATCCGATCGAGTCGGTACACTCGCAGATGGGGCTTTACGAGTCGGAGCCGAGGGGCTTCGAGTTCTCCCAGACTCCAGAGAACACCGACTATATGACGCTCATCAACAGCATTATGGCTTATGCAGGACACGATCTCACGGTCATCCATCCCGAGGTCATGGAGGAAAAGGTCAGCGCCGACGACGGGATGCTCTATCTCAACAACACGGTGAACTTTGAGCGCTTCAGCGTGCTCGTCATGCCGGGAATGTCGATGATCAGGCTCGACAATCTGCGCAAGATCAAGAAATTCTGGGAGAGCGGCGGAAAAATAATCGCCACCGTCGAGCTTCCGACAAAAGCCTTTGAGTTCACGCCCGATAAAAGCTCAGACGAGGAGGTCAACCGCCTTGTAAACGAGATCTTCGGCGTCACCGGCGACTCTCACGACGTGCTCCAGAATATCTACGAGAACACCAACGAGAACGGCGGAGCGGCTTATTTCATCCCCTCCGACAAGACCGGCGCGGACGGCGTCTATCACGTCGAGAGCCGGGCGATAGCCGATCTGCTCGACAGGCTCGGCGTCGCCTACGACGTGGAGATCGTCGATATGCCGACCCTTGACGACGTAGGGATGCTCAGTCTGAATCTCCCGGCGTTCCGGAACTCCGGAGCCGCCGACGCGATGCAGAAGGGCGGAGTGTTCGGCTATATCCACAAGCGTCAGGATAACTGCGACGTCTACTTCTTCTCGAACTCGACGATGGCAGACTACGACGGCGACGTCCTGCTCCGCGGCGAGCTCATCAACCCCGAGCTCTGGAATCCCCACAACGGAAAGATACGCCGCGCCGAATACGAAAAGGTCAGCTATCGCGGCGAGATATACACAAAGCTCCCGCTTAAGCTCGCAAGCGCCGAGTCGGTATTTATCGTCAGCGGCGGCGAGCGCGATATCTTCGATTTCATCCGCGACAAGGGCGATCAGCCTATCGAGGAATTTGTCCCCGAAAACGCGCCGAAGCCCATAAAGCCGCTCGACTGAACAAAATCTCACTGAATAAAATCTCCCGGAGACCGATCCTGTAAACGGTATCCGGGAGTATTTAATTTAATATTCGCTCAGCTCGAGCATTGCCCTTATCAGCCTTGAGTAGACGCGGATCACCGAAGCGTTTGGCGCCTGCCAGCCGTCCGGACGGATGCTGTCGGCAAAGATGCAGGTTTTCAGCTCCGCGCCGCCGCGTTCCCAGGCGCTCGACGTTTTTTTCGCCTGTGGAGAAGCGCTCGGCGACTCTTTTGTAGATCACTCCGATCGTACCGAGCAGAGACGGCTC
>CACXED010000075.1 GCA_902766575.1 uncultured Ruminococcus sp.
ATATTTTCTGTCGTTTGACAAGATGGAGTGCTGTTTTTGCGTTTGAATCTATTTCTGCGCCGGAGCGGCGATGAGCAGACGCAGATTTCCGTCTATTCTCAGCTCACCCGAGTCGGCGGCTATGAAGAAGCTGTCTCCGGCGCTGAGGCTGACCGAGCCGTCTCTGTCGGAGATGGCTCCTTCCCCCTCGATTACCGCTCCGATGATCGGTGAAGCATATTCATCTTCGCCAATCGTCAGCGAGCTGTCCGTTCTGCATTCGTCGAGCCTGAATTTGTCGGTAAGCTCAGCGCCTATAACATTTATGACCGAATTCTGCGGGCAGACCTTCCGGCGATAGAATTTCTCTCTCAGCCTGTCGGGAGTATAGGTCGTGTAATCGAAAACGTCGAACATTCTCTCAAAGCCGAGACCGCAATGTATCCGGCGCTCGGGGAGAGCTCTGCCGCCGGGAGTTATCCGCTCGGTCACGACCATCAGGTCTGTCGGCTCCTGAAGCTCGGCGACGAGACAGTTTCCGCCTATCGCGTGCGGAACTCCGCCGTCAACATACCAGACGTCGCCCGGCGAAAGCTCGATTCTGTGCATCATCGAGAGCATTTTCGGAATATCCTGACGTTCGAAGCAGTCGATCCAGTCCTCGCGCGTGACTCCCTCTCGAAATCCGAGATAGACGTGCGCGCCCGGATCGGTTGAGATAACATACCAGCACTCGGCTTTTCCATAGCGCGAGCCGAGATTCTCACGCGCGAACTCAGCCGTCGGGTGAGCCTGAACCGCGAGCCGCTCCGAAGCGTCGAGCAGCTTCAGTAATATCGGCAGACTTTCAAGCCCCCCGAGATATTTTGGATTTTCACGAATAATATCGGCGAGCAGCCTCCCGTCCCGCGCCTTTGATAGCCCCTCTGTCGGATCGTCCGGATTCCCCGTAGCCGTGAGCGAAGCCGCCCATTCCTCCGGACGGTAGCCGTCCGGAAGCTCCTTTTTGCGAAGTCTGTCTATTCTGTGACCGCCGAGATAGCTCCGCTTAACTCTGTTTGAAAAGCATGGAATAATCATTCAATCACCTCAAAAATTACCGCGTCGTGAGCCGGTACAGCCTTTCCTCCGCGATGATATTTTACGAGACGCCAGCCGTCTGAAAGCTCAAACCCAGCGTCGGAATCGCTGTCGGAATAGTTTACCGCGATAATCAGCCGTCTGTTTTCGCCGATGATATGCTCTGTGGTCAGAACCGAGCGGCTGAGACTCCTGACCGCGCGGGCAGAGCTTGCGTCTGCGGCGAATTTTTCGTAGAATCGGAAGTAGGGCTTTGCGTCGTCGGCAAAGCAGCCGGCGCGGTCGCCGAGCTGCCATTCGAGCGGAAAGGTGAGGAAATAGATGTAACCCTTTCCGTACCTGTTTTTCACGAATACCGGACGGCCGTCCTCACCGGTCGCAAGCACCTCGCAGGTATCGGCGACCGACTCGATATTGTATCTGTAATTGCCGCCGAGCATGAACTCCTCGCCGTCGAGCGTTATCTTTTCCTGACCGCCGCGTTCGCGCGAGGCTATCGTCAGTCCGGTCAGCTCGGGTATGCGTCTGAAAAGCGTGTCTCCGAGCGAGAAATATAGCGACGCGCCGTTTCTCACCTTTTCGAGCAGCTCGTTCAGCCTGTGTAAGAATATCGGCTTGCTTGAAAATACGCTCGGCAGTATGTAGAGCTTTGCGTCTGGGAGCTTATCCTCTGCGTGGGCAAAGCGCAGATCGAGGTTCGCCTGTTTTGCGAGGATAAACACGCTGTCGAGCAGCGTAATCGGATTTTTTGTCTCGCGCGGAACGATGCAGACCGCCTCCTCGGTGTGACGCGGCAGCTCGGCGTATTCAAAGCTATTAAGGAACTCATCGAACTCCTTTGCGACCTTTGCGATCGGCTTCGGCGAGCCGTCGGCGCGGAAAAAGCCGTAGTCGCTGCCGTAGTTGTTCCAGTCGTAGGGCGCGTAGTCGAGCTGTCCCTGGTCGAACGCGCACCACCAGAACATACCGTGATTGCCCTGCGCAAAGGCTGACCAGAGCATAGTGCGCAGAAACTCCGCCTCGGTTTTCTCGCTGTTATTGTTGTAGCCGATAGAGCCGACCTCTTCGATAAAGGCGGGCTTTCCGCCGAGCGTTTCGTAAAGCGTCGCCCGCAAAGCCGGGTCGATCTCTCCGCGCATCGAGTTCAGCGGGTCGATTGAGGTTGACGAGAAAATCTGATACGGATGTGTGGTTGTGACGTCGAGAAGCTCCGCAGTGTCGCGCAGATTGAACGCCTCACGGTCAAGCCCACAGTTGTCAAAGCCCGAGATTATCGGTCTTGTCGGGTCGGACTCGCGTATCGCCGAGGTTATCGCGTGAGTCCAGATATAGCCTTGATCGGGCTGGATGCCTGCGAGATTGCTGCACTCGTTTCCGAGATCCCAGGCGGCGATAGCCGGCTCGTCCTTAAACCGCTTGACAAAATAGCGGACGAATTTTATCTCCCACTTGATAACCGACGGGTCGGCAAGCGGATTTTTCCCGATGAAAGCCTCGGGACAGTAGTAGCGGAAGTTCATGTGTCCGGTGATAAGTCCGACTATCAGCTTCATGCCGTACTTGTCGGCGAGCTCGCAGAAGCGCTTGAAATGTCGGCAGGCCTCCTCGCTGACTCCAGCCTGTCCGGCTTCCGTGTCGGGGAGCGGAATCTCGCCGGGCAGCATACGGTACTCGTAGACCGTCATGTTAGCCATAATCGCCCTTAGCGGCTGAAATTCGCTCCAGACGAGGAACATTCTCAGCTCGCGTATGCCGTGTGAGGACAGCTTTCTGAAGTCCTCCTCGACTACGCTCTCGTCCCAGTCCGACCACATATTGATAGAATTTTTCGACGCCCAGTAGTTAGCGCCGACGTGAAATTTATTGTCGCGAAGATAGTTTGTCATGATGTTTTCCTCCCTGATGTACAGCGGATTAAATATGGTATTATCATTTATCACCTAAAAATTACGAAGCTATCGGAAATTTCTGAACTTACCGGGATTCATACCGGTATACCGCTTGAAGCTGCGCCAAAACTGCTGTCTGGAGCTGTATCCGACAGTCTGCGCAATATCGGAAAAAGTCATGTCAGTGTCTTTCAGAAGCTGCTTTGCGTATTCGATGCGAAGCTCCGTGATCTTCTCGGTGTAGGACATTCCATAGTATTTCTGCATCAGTCGGCTGAAATGGCGGCGGGAGATATTCATTTTTTCAATGATTTCCTCGACGCTCGGAGCCCTGTCATATGCAAAGAATATCGAGTCGAGCGTGGATTTGACGTCCGAGATTCCGGGCTTTTCAAGTTGTATAGCCTTATCCGGCTTTTCAATATTGGCGCAGAATCTTGCGAGCTTGAGTATAAGCTCGCAGAACAGAAACTCGAGCGCCTTTTTGTATCCCGGCAGCTTTGAGCAGGCTTCGGCAAGCATCTCCTTTACGACGGTCAGTATTTCGATATCGCAGCGGGTAACAAAGAACCGATTATCCGTGACAGATTTTATAAGTCTTGTCTCAGAGGAATCCGAGCCGCTTTGAGGCTTATATTCAAGATTGAACCTCACGCAGTATTCGTCCATTGAGTTCTCGGCGCCGGAGCTTTGTCCGTGGTAGACTTCGGGACCGGTCAGGCAGGTTGTACCGGCTGTCATGTCGTATTTTTCATTTTGCGTATAGAGGATCCCGTTTCCTTCGCTGATGCAGTGAAGCTCGTAAATTGTGTGCATATGGGGCATCACATACCAGGGCTTCCTCGGCTCGGAATAACCTATATGGTGAAGCTCGGCAACATAGTCGCCGAATCTGACGTTTATATCCAAGAAGTTGAAGCTGAGCACGGCAAGCTCTCCATTCCATCGAATTTCCCGAAAATATTATATCACTCGGATCGGGTTGTGTCAACAGGAGATATCAGAATGAGACATACTAAAACAGAATCGGTCCTTTGCGATGCTTGACAGCGACGGTTACTTATGGTACAATATTCTCAATTTAACAACTGCCGATTTTACGGCAGAACGGAGATCATTATGAAAAAACTTCTCTATCAGATCAGCACGCATTGGGACCGCGAGTGGTATCGACAGTTTCAGGGGTTCAGATATTATCTTGTCGAAATGGTCGATAAGCTCCTCGACACGCTCGAAAAGGGCGGGATTCCGGAATTTGTTTTCGACGGTCAGACTATTGTGCTTGAGGATTATCTCGAGGTGCGCCCCGAAAACCGAGCCCGGCTTGAAGCTCTCATCCGCGCGGGAAAGCTGAAAATCGGTCCCTGGTATGTGATGCCCGACGAACTTATAGTTTCCGGCGAGGGACTTATCGAAAATCTGCTTGTCGGTCAGAATGATTCGCGTGAATTTGGGGTTAAAACCTGGAAATGCGGCTATGTCTGCGATATTTTCGGCCACATTGCGAGCCTGCCGCAGATTTTTAACGGCTTTGGAATCGGATGCGCATATCTGGGTCGGGGAATATCCCGGCTGCCGAACGGCTCGGTCTTTCTGTGGCGTTCTCCGGACGGGAGCGAATGTGTCGTCTGCAAGGACAACTACGCGAACTTCAAGCGCGGATTTGACGCTTCGCCCGACAAAGCGAAATTCCTCGCCGACAGGCTCGGAGACAATGAAATCGCCGTCGTGAATTATTCCGACGATCACGCGGTGATAAGCGACCGGACGCTTGAGTTTTCCCGGGCGGTCGGCGAATGTGATCGGACGCTTGGCGGGCTCTGCGAGCTGTCAGAGATATCGCATGATGGGCTTCAAGTAATATCTGGCGAGCTTATAGAAACGGCTCATTCGCCGTCGGATTTCCGCGCGGTCACAGGCTCGATCTCGTCCTATTACCCGCTCAAGCGGCAGAACGATCTGACCGAAAAGCTGCTCTGGCATGAGACCGCTCCGCTCATCGTTATGGGCGAGCTCTGCGGTATTCTTGAGAATAAGCGGAAATTTTTCGATATAGCGCGGAAATATCTTCTGAAAAACCATCCGCATGACTCGATCTGCGGCTGTTCGATAGACGCGGTTCATGAGGATATGCCGTACAGATTCAGTCAGGCGCAGGCTATCGGCAATGTAATAAATGAAGAATTTCGCACAAAGCTCGCGCGCACAGTCACGCCGGACGGCAGCTTTACCATCACTGTTGTAAATACGCGGCTTCATATGCTGAGCGGTGTTTTCACACTCAGAATAGATTTCCCGCTCAAATGGGGGAGCGTTTACACCGATAATGTCGGTTATCAGAATTATAATACCTTCACCGTTCTCGACAGCTCGGGCAGAGAGCTGCCCTATCAGATTCTGAAAATCGAGCGCGGAGTTGAAACCTACGAAAGACAGGACGTTATCCGCGTCAATCGCTATACGATCGCGCTTGAAGCGAGCCTGCTTCCGTTCGGCTTCACGCAGTTCAGAATCGAGCCGAAAGACAAAAGGCGAGCGATACCTCCGCGCTCACCCGAGTCAAACCGCGCTGAAAACGAGTATCTTTCGCTCGTTATCGAGCCGGACGGAAGCCTGACAATCACCGATAAGGCGACCGGGAAAAGCTATCGTCAGCTTTACAAATTTATCGACGACGGAGATGCTGGCAACGGTTGGTTCTATGAACCGGCGGCGTTTGACGAGCCGAGAGTCATTTCGTCGGCGGCTGAGAGAATCGAGGTTATCCATTCCGGCGAGCTTGTAAATACTTTCCGCGTGACAACCCGGATGGAGATTCCGCATAGGCTCGACAGCGAAAGGAAAATTCGCTCGGAGGATTACCTGCCGCTCGAAATCACAAGTGAGATAACTCTCCGTAAAGGACAAAGGTTCGTCGAATTTGCGGCGGCGATAGATAATCGCTCGTCCGAGCATCGGCTGAGGGTCGTATTCCCGAGCGGAGTTCCGGGTGAGAATTATTTTGCGTCGCAGGCGTTCGGCTTTGTGGAGCGCGAGCGCGGGTCGAGCGCCGAGGGATATGCCGGTCGCGAGACCGAATACTGCGAAAAGAACACCTCCGGTATAGTCGGCGTGGACGGCGTCGCTTTTGTGGGAGCTGAGGGATTCCATGAAGGCGGAGTTTATCCGGACGGCACGATCTCGATGACCATGCTCCGTAGCGTCGGAAAAATGTTTCATCAGCCCGATGCGGAGTATTCAAAGCTGATCGGAAAGTTAGAATATCGCTTCGCCCTCGCGTTCGGCTGCGAAAGAACCGAGCTTCTTGAGATACAGCGCGGCTTTGACCCGCTGATCACGGCTGCCGCGGCGATTCCCGAGCGGAGCTTCATGTCGGTTCACGACAGACGAATATTCGACAGTATCGTAAAGCCCGCGGAAAACGGCAGGGGCTACATTGTCCGGCTCCTTAACCCGACCGGTGAAACGATCGACAGCGGGTTTGAGAGTGAACTGAATGTCGCTGAAGCCCGGCTCGACGAGACCCTAAAGGATAAAACAAGCCTCGAGCTTGCGCCGTATGAGATAAAGACGCTTATGCTTGAATAAAAACCTCCTTCTGACGCTAAAAGCCCGACCGCGTCGGCTATGTCAGCGGCGGGAGCATTTTTCTGATTTTCGGTATTTTCTCCATCCTGTGTATATCTGTAAATGCTCATAAGCTCTCCTGCGTTCGATTTATATATAAATTATTATAAAAAATCCTCCGCATCAATCGTCAGAGTAATCATTTCCCATCTTTTCGTCATTTTCGCCTATTCCAACCGGGGCGGATTTGTGATATCATTATTTCATAAACTGAAAGGATAGCACAGGGTAAATACATTTTATGGAATCAATTATCGCAAAACGGAAATTTCTGCCGCTGTTCGCGCTGATCTGCGCATTTTTATGGGGATGCGGCTTTTCGGTGGTCAAGACCGGATATGAGCTGTTCGGCATCGGCGGAGAGGGAGCGCAGTCAAAGATACTGTTCGCCGGACTGCGTTTCATCCTCGCCGGAATGATGACGCTGGGCGTTTTCGCCGTCTCGGAAAAGGGCGCGGCTCGTCAGATTATCCCGACGCTGAAAGCGAACATCTGGGCGATTCTGCTGAAATACAATCCGGTCAGCGAGGTTGCGGTATACAAATTCGCGGCGCCGGTGTTCCGGCGGGCTAAGCATGATAAAATATACCCGCTCCATTCATATCAATTCATTTTCAGAGTATTGACACAATGCAATTTATGTGATATAATGGTCCCATAAACATTTTAATTCCGCAAAAGAATGGTAAGGGATGTCAGTACAATGATACTTGAATGTACCAAAAAACTGCTTGATTATCTGAAGCGCACGCCGACCGAAAATCCTGAGCTCCCTGACGAGCTTTTCGAATGGAGCGCGGGACTTGTCACAATCAACCGCCGGAATGTCATCGTCGTCACCAATGTTGCCACGCGCTGCTGCTTTGTGCTTTACGGAGTCAAGGCAAAAGATCTGAAAAATATTGATATGCTTATCATAGAAGGCGTCCGGACAATGCTTCTGCGCGAGCATATCCGTCCCGAGATAGCTGAAAAATATCTCGATGAGCTCGGGCGGGAAATCATTTACTCAAAGAACCTTTCAAGATCGTCGTCCGCCCGCTGCTCGAAATGCTGCGAGCGCGCCGAATACTACGCCGATCACTATGTTGAAGATGATCTTTTCCAGAAGCATCTGCTGCATAGTCTCAATAAAAATATCTACTCAGACGCCGGCTCAAAGGACAAATACTGCTTCTCTTTTGAGACGCTGCGCGACCTCTTTAAGGCAAAATACGGCGAGAATATCTGCTCCTGCAGGGTGCTGAAGCTCGAGGTGAAAATACAGGGGCTCAATTGCCTGCGGCTGCTGACTATACCGGCGGACTTTAATTTCATGATATTCCACAAAATCCTGCAGAATGTCTTTGAGTGGAGAGATTACCATCTGCACCAGTTTATACTCGAAAATGACAGCTGCGGCAGACCTACTAAGATCATCGAACCCGCCAATTTTGACGACGATGAGGATCTGAGTCTTTTCGGTATGAAGATCGAAAAGATCAACAGCGCCGAAATAACTGTCGGCGAGGTATTTGATGAATATAAAAAGATAATCTACGAGTACGATTTCGGCGACGACTGGATACATGAGATAACCCTCAAGGGCGTTATCGACGACAGTCCCGATACAGCTGCGCACTGTCTTAAAGCGGTCGGCGAAGCGCCGGTCGAGAATTGCGGCGGAGTTGATGGATTCATGAATCTGAAGCGGATCCTCAGCGACCCAGGCGACCCGGAATATGAGGATACAGTGACATGGCTTGGCTCGTCACAGCTGCAAAAACCCGACGCTGAATCAATCGACCGCCGGATCAGCGCATATAATGATTGATGATAAATCAGGATAAATAAGGCAATACCGCACAGTTCCCTACAGCTGCTGAAAAACGCGGCTGAGCAATCGGAATTATGCGGTATTGCATTATTTTTACGCTGCCGGTCAGATGTGCCTGAACTCATAGCTTCCCGAGCCGAGCATGAGCGGCTCAGCCGCGTTCGCTTTCCTTCCGGTATTGACCTCGAGCCAATCGCCCTCCTTCGGCAGAAAGAGCCTTGCGCGGGCGTTTGCCGGAATTTGCACGCGGCAAACAAGTCCGCCATCTATCGACCATTCGGAGCTTATCAGGCCGCGCGGCGATCTGTAGCTTCCCCGCGCGAAACGCATATGCTCGTTTACTGTTGGCTTCAGGATTATCTCGCCATAGCCGGGAATGCCCTCGCGTATTCCCAGCACATCCGAAAAGAGCCATTCGACCGCCGCGCCGTAGGAATAATGGTTCAGGGAGCCTTTTACTATGCGCTTTCCGTCCTTTTCGCTCAGACCGTCCCAGAACTCATATATGCTGGTCGCGCCGGTCTTGACCTGATAGAGCCAAGACGGGCAAGCGTCATTGCAGAGCATTTTGAATGCGACGTCGGCATAGCCGTTTTTCGACAGCACAGGCAGTATCAATCCCACGCCGAGGAATCCGACCTTTATGCAATATCCGCCGGAAATCACGCTCTCGGCCAGCTTTTTCGCGGCCAGCGGCGCAGTCTTTTCATCGAACAGCCCGAACGCCAGTCCGACGACCCATGAGCATTGAGTGTTTACCTCGCCGGTGTCGGGATGAGTTTTGTTGCCCCAATAGCCTGTGCCGTAGACCTTCGGATCGCATCTGGTTCCGCCGTCCGGGCAGACGAATTCGCGGTTCCATGCCGCTCTGACCTTATCCGCTTCGGCGGCAAGGTATACGCGATCCGATTCGTTTCCGATCACGCCGGCCATCTCGGAGAGCAGTCTCAGCGAATGCTCGCCGAACGCCGTCTCGGTTATTACACAGGGAGTCGTCTCGACTCCTAGCCAGTCGCCGTAGGTATTCTGACCGAATGTGTTCGGTATATCCACGTCAATATAACCGTTCTTCGAGAATATGCGGATGATCAGCTCGGCATAGCGCTTCATCGCGTCGTAGTTGGAACGGATGTAATAATCGTCGCCGCTCCGACGGTACATAAGATAGGGTATCAGCACTCCGGCGTCGCTCCAGCCGCCGACCGGCGAAACGCGGCCTTTGACGTTGGGCGCCCGGTCGTCGAAGTTGCCGTCGGCGCTCTGAGTGTCCCGCGTGTCGGCTAAATATTTGTCCATGAATCCGAAAACATCGGCAAGATAAGCCGCAGTCGGCGCGAAAATCTGCGCGTCGCCCGCCCAGCCGAGGCGTTCGTCGCGCTGAGGGCAGTCGGTCGGGACCGATAAGAAGTTGTCGATCATACTCTGCCGGGTATTCTTCACGAACTGATTGACCAATTTGTCCGAGCATTCAAAGTCTCCGGTCAGCTCCAGCTCCGAGCAGAGTACGAGCGCTTCGACCTTTTCGATGCTGACGCTGCCTTCGGTCGTCAGCTCCATGTATCTGAAGCCGTGGTAGACGAGGGACGGCTCAAAGGTCTCGGTATCATCTCCCGACAGGATATAAACATCGCGGTTCGCCGCTGTGCGCAGATTGGCGGTATTTATCGTTCCCGGCGCTCCGGTTGACGGAGAAAGATTCTCGGCATTGAGTATCTCGGCATGGCGCATTACGACCTTTGCCCCGCGCTCGCCCGAAAGTTTCAGCCGGCAGATTCCGGCGATGTTCTTTCCGAAATCGTATACTCTTAATCCCGGAAGCGGCTCGGTCACTGCGACCGGCTCCAAAATCTCAAAGCATTTGACCTGCGGACCGTTCTGCGGGACGATACTTCCGATCGAAAGCGCATCCGCGGTCGTTGTCCGGGCGTTCGTCCAGCCGTTTGATTCGGGACTGAGGGCTTTGCGCGCGTCGATTATCTCACCGTTGAAGATGTCGTCGTATCTGACGCTGCCGTCGGCGTTCGAGAGCCAGTCGGAGCCGGTGACAATCGACTCCTCGCCGTCCTCGTATTCAAGCATAATCTCGCCGATGAATGCCAGCGTTGTTCCGGCATAGTTCATCGCGCGGTTGTACCATCCGTGACCCACCGAAACGCTGAGCGTATTCTCTCCGGTCTTCAGAAGCCCGGTCAGGTCGAAGGTCTGATACATCACCCGGCTCTGTACACGGGTGCGTCCGGGATCAAAGCAGGTGTCGCTGACCTTTTTGCCGTTCAGGAAAAGCTCATATATTCCCGCGGCGGAGGCGTTGATCCGTGCCGAGACAAGTCCGCTTCTGACGTTAAAATCGCGTCGGAACACCGGTGCGGGCGCGAAATCGAGCGGGAACAGCGCATTCTTCTGTATGACCGTATAGCCGTTTCCCAAAATTCCGCCGGTGAATATCAGCCTGTCCGGATCGGAGAAATCCTCGAAAATCTGCTCGTCCGACGAATCGAACTTCACGCGGGTGAATCTCGAGCTTGCCGGATAAGGCTGTGAAAATCCGAAACCGCCCGCGCGGATTTCGAGCTTCTCCGATATGACAGGATGACCGTCGAGCAGGATTGTCAGCGGCTCACCGGCAGAAATAACGACCGTATGCTCCGAGCCTATGAAATCTGCCGGGACAAGGATATCACTGACATCGGTTTCGCAAAGCTGAGAGGTCACGCCGTCCGAGCAGACGAAAATCGCCGCCGTCAGCTTCTTTTCGTCGAGGTTGGTGAACAATTTCAGCAGATAATAATTTCCTTCGTCCGCCGCGGCGAAGATGATTCCCACCGTCGCGTTTTTCGAGTATATGTACGAGAACTGATTCTCGTTCGGAACGAACCCGACCTCCAGGCGGAAATCGGTGCATCTGCCGGAATAATGAGCGTTTCCGAGGGTAATCCATTCGGCATTTTTGAGCGGCTCGCCGATATATCCGGTTTCAAAATAAGCGCTTGCCGGCGTGACGGCAAAGGTCGCTCCTTCAGAGGAGCATATTCCCTCGAGCGTCCATGTGTAGCGTGTGAACGGCTCCAGCGGCGCGTCAATCATACCCGAAGTAATTAGCGGATGGCTTCCGCCGCCTGTGACCTGATTTTCAAATACAATTCTCTGCGCCGGGTCGCGGAGAGTGATTTTATATGAGTCGAGCAGTACGTTCTGCCCGTCCGATTCAACAGCGAAGCTGTAGCAGGGCTTTTCGCCGACTCCGAGCGGCGAACGGCGGCGATTGGTCTGCAGATTTGCAAAGCGAGCATTCATTTTATATACCACCTGTGATAATATTATGCGGCGATTCTATCGCACGCTAAAATTATACCGTTATTGTTATCAGTCGTCAAGGTAAACTTTTACGGAATAATCGCAAAAAAGCTGCCGCGTTTTCCTGAATGCCTCAACCGGCTCGCCGAGCCATTCTTTTACGCGGATTTTACACTGAGCTGCCCGGTAATTTGACATTTCTCTGATATAATAAATTCAAGCGAATTGAAAGGAAAATCAGAAAATGGATGTCTTTGATCTTTTGACAATGCTCGGCGGACTGTCGCTGTTCCTTTTCGGAATGAGCCTAATGGGACAGGCTCTCGAGCGCCGCGCCGGCGGAAAGCTCAGCGCGCTGCTTGAAAAAATAACCGACCGTCCGGTTATCGGATTTCTTACCGGACTCGGCGTTACCGCGGTGATACAGAGCTCGTCGGCGACTACGGTCATGGTAGTCGGATTCGTAAACTCGGGGCTGATGACGCTCCGCCAGGCGATAAACGTGATAATGGGCGCGAACGTCGGAACTACCGTCACGGCGTGGCTCCTGAGCCTTGGCGATATCAACAGCGGAAATATCTTCCTGAAGCTCCTCAAGCCGTCGTCGTTCACTCCGATTCTGGCATTTTTAGGCATCATATTCTATATGTTCTGTAAGGACGGGAAGAAAAAGGACACCGGAATGATCCTTTTAGGCTTTGCGACGCTGATGTTCGGAATGGAGACGATGAGCGGCGCTGTGTCCGGTCTTTCAAAGGTTCCGGCCTTCACGAATCTCTTTATCGCCTTCAGGAATCCGATACTCGGCGTTCTGGTCGGCGCGCTGCTGACCGGAATCATTCAGTCAAGCTCGGCGTCGGTCGGAATCCTGCAGGCGCTCTCGGCGACCGGAGCGGTTACTCTGTCGGCGGCGATACCGATCATAATGGGTCAGAACATCGGCACGACTGTGACCGCTCTGCTCTCATCGGTCGGCACGAACAAGAACGCCCGCCGCGCGGCTATCGTACATCTGATGTTCAACGTGATCGGAGTCGCTGTGCTGCTGACGCTGTTCTGCGTTGTCCGCGCGGTCTTTGCTCCGGCGATACTCGACGAGGCCGCGACGAGATCCTCGATCGCCGTGGCGCATACGATCTTCAATATTCTCTGCACGGCGATTCTGCTTCCGGCGGGAGGACTGCTTGAAAAGCTGGCGATCCGCATGGTGCCTGACAAAAATACGGTTGAGAAGACTGCCGAGCTTGACGAGCGTCTGCTGGCGACTCCGACCTTAGCTCTGAAGCAGAGCCGCGATATCGCCTGCGAGATGGCTGAACACGCAACGAACGCTCTTAAAAACTCGCTGACCGCCGTTTTCGCGCTGACGCCCGAGCTTGCAAGGGACGTCCGTGCTGACGAGGAAATCTGCGACCACTACGAGGATATACTCGGAACCTATCTTGTAAGGCTCAGCGCGCTCCGTCTGGGCGTTGAGGAGAGCGAGGAGGCGACCGCGCTCTTAAAATCCATCGGCGATTTCGAGAGGATATCGGATCACGCGGTCGATATTATCGAATCAGCCGAGGAGATGAAAAATAAGCGACTGAGCTTTTCGCCCGAGGCAAAGGCGGAGTTTGAAGTCCTTTCGTCGGCGATACGCGAGATTCTCGATATGTCGCTCGAATGTTACAGAAATCAGGACGTGACGCTTGCGGCAAAGGTCGAACCGCTGGAGCAGGTCATCGACGACCTCAAGGAGAGTATGCGCACGCGGCATATTCTCAGAATGCGCGGCGGAGCCTGCAAAATCGAGACCGGCTTCGTGCTGTCCGATCTTCTGACCGGACTTGAGCGCACGTCAGACCACTGCTCGAACATCGCGGGCTGCGTTATCGACGCCGCAAAGCATAATCTCAATCTCCACGAGACTCTCCGTGCGGCAAGGCGCGACAGCGATAAATTCAAAGAGGATTTCGCCGAATACGCTGAGAAATACGCTCTGCCGGAGCACAGTACGGCGGCGAAGGATAACGTCGGCTCTCAGGTTACGCTGAACGCGTGAGCTCGCGGCGCAAAAAATCATAAAATGGAGCCGACGCGTACCGATCCGTACGTCGGCTCCGGGGAGATGAAAGAATCCGTGCAGACTCTTTCAAATCAGTACGCGAGTACGCGTGGTACACGTGTTTTTGAGTCGGTGCAAAAAAATCATCCGGATACAATTATATCCGCATATAGCATAAAGTTTTTGTATGTATTGTATATCAGTCAGATAATTTCAGCAGTCCGGAACGACTCGCTTCAGCTCAAATATATGCAATATCAATAATATTTCAGCTTATTTTATATTTTTTTGTAATCGGCGGTACACGTCATATTCTGACGTGTACTTTTTCGCGTACCAAAATTGCAGGATGATGTTTTTCAAGTTTCATTTTCCGCTGAAAAGAAAAATATTCTGCACTGACTCAAAAGTACGCGTACTACGCGTACCACGCGTACCGGGCATTACAAAAATATTAGAGCAGATAGCCTTGCAATTGTTTATTGTGACTGATTCCGGATTTGTCAATACAAAGCCTTGAAAATGTCGGCTATGGCAGCGGAGCTTGACATCGGTTTTATAATATGCTATAATACTGTTTGAGCAAACGTTTCGGCTGCTGCGGTTTTTCAGGTAATCCGAACGCGATATTGCTGTCATGACTGTTTACGAAAAATTTCTATGCCAAGCATGAGAGCGCAGCCAAGGAATTACTTGTCAGGATAAACGAGACCTACCGCGACAGATAAATAATATTGAAAGAGGTGCAGAGCATGATACCCTACAGAATCGAAAACCTATTCAACCCTCCGGAACCCGGCAAGCTCCGGCTTCGCGGAATGATCGCCGACCAGATGGAGACCTTCTTCAACGAACGCGTGACCTCCGACTATGCCCGCGACACTATTTTAGCCGAATGTGAGGAGCAGTTCCGGCTCAGAAACGACGACGAGATCTGCGTCGGCTACTGGCGCGGCGAATTCTGGGGAAAATGGGTCATCTCGGGCTGCCGGGTCGCGCGCTATGAATCGGATGAACGCCTGCGCGAGACTCTGCACAAAACGGCGCTCGCGTTGATTTCGACCGCCGATCCCGACGGCTACATCGGAACCTACCGCGACAGGCAGAATATCTTTCCCGCCGATCCCGAAAAGACCAAGCCGGTCGTCGGCTGGCCGTGCAGCTGGAACTGGAATCTCTGGTGCCGGAAATACACGCTCTGGGGAATGTTAGAGGTCTACGAGCTGACCAAGGACGAAAAAATCCTCGACGCGGCGAGAAAATTCACCGATCAGTACATAGGAATGCTTGAAGCGATGGGAGTCAGACCCGGCGGGACCGGAACCTTCAACGGACTGCCGACCTGCTCGATTCTGAAGCCGATGCTGATACTCTACCGTCTGACCGGCGAGCGGCGCTATCTCGATTTCGCGCTCGGAATCGCCGACGACTGGGAGCGTCCGGACGGTCATATTCCGAACCTGATTGCAAACGCGCTCTCGATGAAGCCGCTGC
>CACXED010000076.1 GCA_902766575.1 uncultured Ruminococcus sp.
ATGGAAGTGCATAACGACACGAACGTCGTTCTTCTCGGCGATGTAGGCGTTGAGCTCGGCGATCGGGATTCTGACCTGTTCCATAGAGTCGCGGTCGCGGACGGTGACGCAGCCGTCCTCCTTTGAGTCAAAGTCGTAGGTGACGCAGTAGGGAGTTCCGATCTCGTCCTCGCGGCGATAGCGCTTTCCGATCGAGCCGGTCTCGTCGAAATCGGTCATGAAATCCTTGGAAAGCTGAGTGTAGACCTCGGTCGCCTCGGGCGAGAGCTTCTTTGACAGCGGCAGTACCGCGACCTTGAACGGCGCGATCGCCGGATGGAAGTGCATAACGACACGAACGTCGTTCTTCTCGGCGTCGATGACCTCCTCGTCGTATGCCTCGACAAGCAGCGCGAGAGTCATGCGGTCAGCTCCGAGCGACGGCTCGACGACATAGGGGATATAGCGCTCGTTGGTTTCGGGATCAAAGTAGGTGAGATCCTGACCCGAGTGCTCCTGATGCTGGGACAGGTCGTAGTTGGTTCTGTCGGCGACGCCCCAGAGCTCGCCCCATCCGAACGGGAACAGGTACTCAAAGTCGGTCGTGGCCTTTGAATAGAAGGACAGCTCCTCCGGCTCATGGTCGCGCAGACGGAGATTCTCGTCCTTGACGTTGAGGCTCTTGAGCCAGTTGTGGCAGTAGCTTCTCCAGTACTGGAACCACTCGAGATCGGTGTCGGGCTTGCAGAAGAACTCAAGCTCCATCTGCTCGAACTCGCGGATGCGGAAGATGAAGTTGCCGGGAGTGATCTCGTTGCGGAAGGACTTACCGACCTGGCAGACGCCGAAGGGCAACTTGCGGCGGGTAGTGCGCTGGATTGCCGGGAAGTTGACGAAGATGCCCTGAGCGGTCTCGGGACGGAGATAGACCTCGCTGGAGGAGTCCTCGGTGACGCCCTGATGAGTCTTGAACATCAGGTTGAACTTGCGGATATCGGTGAAATCCGACTTTCCGCAGCCGGGACAGGGAACCTTGTTCTCGCGGATATATGCGAGCAGAGCCTCGCCGTCCATAGCCTCGACGTTGACGTCGGTGATATTGTTGTCGCGGACATACTGCTCCACGAGCTTATCCGCGCGGTGACGCATCTTGCAGGCCTTGCAGTCGATGAGCGGGTCGTTGAAGGTAGCTACGTGACCCGACGCGACCCAGACCTCGGGATTCATCAGGATAGCCGCGTCGAGTCCGACGTTGTAGGGGTTCTCCTGAACGAACTTTTTCCACCATGCGCGCTTGACGTTGTTCTTGAGCTCAACGCCGAGCGGGCCGTAGTCCCACGAATTGGCGAGTCCGCCGTAAATTTCGCTTCCGGGAAAGACAAAGCCGCGGCTCTTGCAGAGGGCTACGATCTTGTCCATCGTCTTTTCGGTATTTTTCATTGCTGTATCTCCTTTGAAGATAGAATTTTTAGGCTTTATATTTTTCAAACATAGCGAGCGCGGCGGAGACCGACGGATCAAAGAAAGATATTCCGTCGTAGGCCTTGTCCGAGCCGGGATAATTCAGCGTCACCGTCTCAAATTTAGTGTACGCAAAGATCAGATCGAGATTGTTGAGCAGATCGTCGGAGGTGAAATTGGTCTTTATGTAGCGCGAAAGAGTCTTGTAAAGCTCCGGCGCCTTTGAGAGATAGGTGACGTTTGTGAGCTTGGCGATCATCTTCTGAAGAAAATCCACCGCAGTGTTCATGCGGGCATAAGCTCCGCCCTGATATCCGGCGTAGCGCAGAAGCTGAGCCGCCTTTGCTCCGTCTATGTTCTGGGTTCCCTTTTTGAGGTCGATCTCGAGCTTCTGGTCCGGATCGGAGTATTTCATGTCCTCCGGGACATAGTAGCTGACTCCTCCGACCGCATCGACGCAGGCGGCTATCGAGCCGACGTCAAGAGCGGCATAGTAGTCCATCTGTAGTCCGGTGAGTCCTGTCACCTTGCCGCAGAGGAACTCGATTCCCTTATCGGAATACACGTCTCCGAGCTGAGTGTAGATCCCGTCGACCTGAACGCGGGTGTTGCGCGGGATCGAGCAGAAGATGAACTTTCGGTTCTCCTTGTCGATCCTCAGCAGGATGATCATATCGGCGCCCCATTTGCGCGAGCGCTTATCGGGGAAGCCGGTTCCGGTCCAGTTCTCCTCGTAATTGTAGTCCTTGAAAAGCTCGGGCTGGTAGTCCGTTCCCACAAGCAGGATGTTGAAGGTATCGCCCTTGATCTCGCTCTCCTCAGGCGGCGGAGTTACGTCCGGCGAGGTTTCCGCGGGAGTTGTCTGGGCGTATTCCAAATCAAGCGCGGAGGTCTCGAAAGTCTCGTCTTCGGAAGGGTCGATAGCCGCCTCGACCGTATCGAGCACGAAACCGACCACAAAATACGCTATCGATCCGAAAATCAGCGCCGCGATCAGGAAGGTTAGTGCGAAATTTCTGAATGCTGACAGCATATGAATCCTTTCTTTGCGAGTGTTCTGATCTTTTCGTCAGCCGGGCGCTTTTATTTAGGGATGAGCTGAATAAATCGGGTTTTCGCAGAAAAAAGGCTTGAATCTATGTTTTTTTCTGCGAAAACAACCTTAAATCAGCGTTTCCTTAGAAACGCGGGTAGGCGCAGGGCTGTCGAACATATTTATTATTATACCACACCTTCCCTGATTTTGCAATAGCTGCGGAAAGTATTTTACAATTTATTTATTTTGAAAAAACGGAACTTTTCCGGCTTTATCGCGTCTAAACAGCTGCAATAAATCACAGGAGGTTTTCGCTATGAAAACAGGTATTGCCGCGGGAATACTGGCGGCGATGATCATGCTGGCGACGGCGCAGCCGTCCGTCCGGCTTCCGGAAGGAGCGCGCGATTTAATGAAAGAAAACGGAATTTCTGAAAGCGGCGGGGTCAGACCTCTGCCGACGGCAGTAGCGCCCGAGCGTTTTGACGAGCTCTCGGACTTTTCGAACAGGCTCTGGAGCACAGTCTCAGACGGCGGCTCGGGCGTCATTTCTCCTCTGTCGGCGTACATCGCTCTCGCCATGACCGCGGGAGGCGCAAGGGGTGATACGCTCGAATCGTTCGGCTGTCTCGGCATCGATGGGGAGAACTATACCGGGATCAGCTCCGAGACCGGAGCACTGA